>NZ_JBEPEL010000007.1:0-158016 GCF_040300825.1 Streptomyces sp. NPDC000229 | reverse complement strand
CTCCAGGATCTGCGCGCGGTTCTCGAGCGGGTGCGGGCGGTCGTAGAAGGTCCGCTGTGCGTGGGAGCGCCGGTCAGTGCGTGGTGAACGCGATCGCCAGGTACTCCTTGCGGTCGGACGTGCCGCTCGGCGCGTCGAACATGTTGTCCGCGATGAACAGCCTGCCGTCGGTGTACCGGATCTCGGCGGAGTCCAGGACGAAGGACGACTCCGCGTCGCGCACGGACTCGTCGGACGGGTTCTCCAGCAGGACGGTCTGCTTGAACGTCCCGCCGTCGATGCTCACGACCTGGCCGCCCTTGTCGTACGGCGGCTTCTTGTACGCGATGATGTTGCCGCCGTCCATCCGCAGCGGGAACATCGAGTACCGGTCGCCCGCGTCGGCCTTGTCGGCGGTGGGCTTGCCGGTGGTGAGGTCGAAGGAGACGATCTCGTTGGTGTCACCGTACTCGCCGCCGCCCTCGTGGTCCTCGGTGGGCAGGTAGAGCTTGTTGTTGCCGACGACCACCCGGTGGCAGACCTCCACGCCGGTCGAGTCGCACTCGGCCGAGTACCGTTCGGCGTTCGCCGCGATCTTCACCTTGAGCTTGCCGGTCTTCTCGTCGATGGAGAAGAAGTCCGAGATGCCGGAGCCGTCACCGGCGGTGTCACCGACGTCGGCGGCGACCACCAGCGGCTTGGTGGAGACGATGCCCGCGTCCTCGACGCCGGCCGGCATCTTGAACGTCGACAGGGGAGCGCCGCTCTTCGGGTCGAGGTTCTGGATGAGCAGGTACGGGCTGTCGATCGAACCGCAGAGACGTGCCGCGACCAGGGCCTCGCCACCGCCGTAACCGCGGTCCTCGCACTCCTCGGCGTTGACCTGGGGCCTCCACAGCTCCTTGCCGGTGGCCAGGTCCCACGCGGCGCCGCCGTCCAGGCCGCCGGCCCCGACGGTGGTGGCGCCGATGGTCACCTCGTCGAACGAGGCCTTCTCGTCACCGGAGTCGGGGCTCGTGACCGACTTGCGCCACAGCAGCTTGCCGGTGGTCAGGTCGAGGGCGCCGACCTCGGTGCAGGGCTGGAAGTTCTTCGGCGGCACGCGCTTGGCCGCCTCGAAGACGATGGCGGTCTTGTTGTCCTTGACGTGGCGGGAGGCCGCGCAGACCTGGCCGGGCAGCGGAGTCGTCCACAGGGGAGTGCCCTTGGCGATGTCGTAACCGACGACCGACTGGATGCCCGTCTTGACGTACGCCTTGTCGGTGACCCAGGAGCCGGTCACGCTCGTGATGTCGTTGACCTTGGGCAGCGGCAGCTGGAACGCCACCTTGGCCTGGGTGTTGGCGGGCACCTTCTCCTTGCCGCCACCGTCCGGGGCGCTGCCTCCGCCGTCCTTGCCGCCGCCCTCGGTGGCCCCGGAGGACCCCTTGGCGTCGTTCGCGGGGTCGTCCTTCCCGGAGCTCGCGTACCAGACTCCGCCCGCGATGATCAGGACCACGGCGACGGCCGCGGCGATGATGATCTGCATCTGGGCGGACAGCTTCTTACCGCCGGACCCACCCTGCGGCGCCGTCGGCTGCTGCATGGGAGCGTTCGGGTAGCCGTACCCCGGCTGCTGGTAGCCGTACCCGCCGGGAGGCTGCGTGGGCGGCTGGCCGGGAACCTGTCCCGGTGCCTGCGGGTACCCGTAGCCGGGCGGCTGGGCGGGCGGAGGCGTCTGGGGCGGCTGGGGCGTCGCGGGCGCCTGCGGGTATCCGTACCCGGGGCCCTGCGGCGGCGGAGTCGGGGCGCCGAAGCCGGGGGGAGGGTCCTGCGGGGCGCCGAAGCCTCCCGAGGGCGGCTGGTTGGGCGGCGGCGGTGGCTGCGTCATGGTGTGCGTACCTCTGAAAGGGAAGGATGTCTATCGGGTGGGTGGGGGTCAGCACGCGGTCAGGGGCCGAAGGCCACGAGGATGGCACTCTCCTTCTCCTGCCGGGGCGGCGGACGGCTTGGGTTCCCGGTCACCGGCGCCGCTCGTGGCGGCGTACCGGGTACCGCCGCCGACGACGGCGAGCAGGACCCGGGCCTTACGGCCGTACGGCGGTGGTGACTTCTGAGTCATCGCACAGGCCCTGCCGTCACGTGCCGAACGCCGTCATGAGCACCACGTCCCGCTCTTCGGCGTCGGTGAAGCCGGAGACCCGCTCGGCGACGAGGATGTAGCGGCCGTCGGCGTAGAGAGGCGTCGAGCCGGACAGGCGCCAGTCCTTCCGGACGCGCTCCACCGGAGCCCGCATCAGGACGCGTGGCTCGGTGGCACCGGGGGCGACGCTCGCCACCCCTTCCCACCCCCCGTCCAGCGGTGACACGTTGATCAGCAGGTCGCGTCCGGACATCCCGATCGGGGAGGAGATCGCCTCCACGGGCAGGGAGATGCGGCGCGCGGTCTTGCCGGTCGCGAGGTCGACGGCGAGGATCTCGTCCCCCTTGCTCCCGTCCGGGGCGCCGTCCGTGGCCACGTAGAGCGTGCCGGAGTCCACGACGGCCCGGCAGTCGTCCAGCATGTCCTCGGCGCAGTACGGCTGGAACTCGGCCGCGTCCGCGAGCGTGGAACGCAGCGCCCCGTCCTCCGTGAGGGCGACCGCCCTCCGGTTCTCCCCGGTCTCGTTGTCCGCGAAGACGACCACCAGCGGCTTGACGGAGAGAACGCCCTCGACCCGGGAGCCGGGCGGAAGGCGGTACGACCAGCGGGCTTTGCCGGTGGCCGGATCCAGCTCCTGGACCTCCTTGTCGGCACCGCCGACGAGGCACGAGACCGCCGCGATCAACTTGGGCCCGCCGGCGAAGGTGCTCGGCGTACAACTGCCGGCCGGTGAGCCGTACAGCCGCTCGCCGTCGCTCATCCGGTACGTGCTGAAGGCGCCCGGGCGGCCGACGGCGAGCGTGTCGCCGACGAACGCCAGGGAGAAGTCCATCAGGCTGTCCGACCGGTGCTCCTGGGCGACGATCCGTTCCCAGCCCGCCCGGCCGGTCTTGAGGTCCACCACCTGCAGCCGGCGGCATTCGCCCTTGCGGCCGGGGCCCTCCTTGGTGACCACGACGATCCGGTTGTCGGCCGTCATGTGGGGCGTCGCGGTGCACAGGTCAGCCCGGAGCGGGAGGCTCCACTTCTCTCGGCCGTCGGCGGCCGAGTACGCCGTGACCGTGCGGTACATGGCAGTGACGACCGTGTCACCCACCTGCCAGGGGCCGAGGTTGTCGGCGCCCATGTTCGGGACGTCGACGGCATTCCTGCGGAGGTACAGCAGCTTCGCCTCGTCCGCCTTGCGGGCGGCGTTGACCCGGCCGGCCGCCGCCGCGTCCAGGCCGGACGGGGTGGCGGAGGCGGAGGCGGAACCGGACGGCGCCGCGGCGGGCGACGGGCCGGAGCCGGCCGCCGTGGGCCGCTTGTCGTCCCGGGCGTCGCCGGACGTGGCGTACCAGGCCCCGGCGCCGCCGAGGACGAGCAGGGCCGCGGCGGCGGCTAGCAGGGCCCGGCCCCTTCGGCGGCGGGCGGAGGACGGCGGCGGCGGGGGCGGGGGCGGCTGGGGGCCGCCCCCGTACGGGTTGAGCGTGGCGTACGGCCCGGCCGGGTCGGACGACGGCTGGATCGGCTGGTTCATCGAGCGGACCCTGCCGTCACTTGCCGAAGGCCATCATCGTCTTCGTCTGCTTCTCCTCGGTGTCGTTACGGGCGCTGACGCGGCCGCTGGCGATGAAGAAGCGTCCGTCGGCGTACGCGTACCGCGGCGAGTAGAAGTCGCTCTCGATCTTGGCCGTCGATGCCGGGTGCTGGAGCAGCACCTTCGGGCTGCCGCCCGTCGGGGCGAGAGTGGCGACGGCGCCACCGCGGTCCCAGGAGCCCTCCATGTAGAGCAGGACCTCTCCGCCCTCCATGCGCAGCGGGGTCATCGTCCGCTCCGGGCCCGCGGGGGCGCGCCACTTGGGCTTGCCGGTGTTCAGGTCGAACGCCACGACGTCATTGGTGCCCCTGGTGAGCTGGGTGGGCTCCGTCGACATGTAGAAGGTGCCCGCGTCGGCGGCGACACCGATGCAACCCTGGAGGTTCTCACCGAAGACGACGAAGCTGCCGCCGCACTTGGGGTTGAACTTGTCCTTGCCGCCGTCGAGCGTCGAGCGGAGCTTGCCCGCGTCCGTGAGCGCGATGATGCTCCACTTCTTGCTGTCGGGCTCCTCGGTGGAGATGACCAGCGGGCTGACCGAGAAGACCTTGGTGACCTCCCAGTTCGGAGGCAGCTTGTACGTCCACTTCGGCTTGCCGGTCGCCGGGTCGACCTCGCTGACCTCGTGCTGCGTCTTCTTGTAGTCCCCTGTGCGGCACTGGGCCGCCGCGATCAGCTTCGGCCCGCCCGCGTAGGCGAACGGCTTGCAGTCGGCGTCCGGCGTGCCGAACAGCTGCTTGCCGTCGGCGAGGGAGAAACCGTGGGAGTTGCCGGTGCCCGCGGCCGTGACGGTGGTGCCGCTGATGGCGAGCGTCATGTCGGACAGCGCGTTGAAGCCGGTCCCCTGGGGGACGGGCTTCTTCCACCCCGCCTTGCCGGTCTTCAGGTCGATCTGCTGGAGCACGGTGCAGTCGGCCTTCTCACCGGCCTTGTCATTGACACCGATGACGATCGTGCCGTCGGTGGCGGGCTGGGCCGGGGCGGTGCACACCTCGGTGGTGAACGGCACCTCCCACTTCTTCTTGCCGTCGGCCACCGAATAGCCCACGACGCTCTTGTACATGGCCTTGACGACGGTGTCGCCGACGACCCACGGGCCGTAGACGTCCGCGCCGTTGCGCGGCAGGTCCACGTCGTTGGTCATCAGCCACTCGACCTTGGCCTCGCCCGGCTTGCGCCCGGCGTTCAGATCGTCATTGGCCTCGCGGTCGCCGCCGCTGCCGTCGCCCTGGTCGACGGAACCGGTCGGGTCCGGCGCGGCGCTGGAACCGTTGGCCACGGGCTTCTTGGGGTCGGTGTCGTCCCCGCTGAGGGCGAAGTACGTGCCGCCGCCGATGACGAGCAGGGCGGCGACGGCCGCGCCGATGATGACGGCGGGCTTGCCCTTGAAGGGGCCGCCCGTGCCGGTGGGGGGCGGGGTGGGCACCCCGGGGTACTGCGGCTGGGTCGGGTGGCCGCCGTAGGGGTTGGGCTGCTGGCCGTAGGGCCCGGGCTGCGCGGCGTACGGGCCGGGCTGCGCGGCGTACGGACCGGGCTGCTGGCCGGGCTGCTGCGGGTAGCCGTAGCCGGGTCCCCCGGGAGGGGTCTGGGGGTAGCCGTAACCGGGCGCGGCCGACGGCGCCTGCGGCGGCACCGGCGGCGGGCCGGCGGGCGGCTGAGGGGCACCGTAAGCGGGAGCGGCAGGGGGCTGGGCCGGCGGTGCCTGCGGCGGCACCGGCGGCTGGGCCGACTGACCGGCCGGGGGGTGGCCCGGCTGCTTGGACAGGTCCTGCGGGGCGCCCTGACCGGGCGCGGCGGCCGGCGGTTGCGGAGCCTCGGGAGGCTGCTGGTGCGGGTCCTGCGGAGACCCGAAGCCCCCCTGCGGCGGTTGCTGGCTGGGCGGCTGAGTCATCAGCGCTTCCCCCTTCGTGCGGTCCGCTGCCCGACCGGCCTCCCCCGCGATTCCGGCGCGCACGTACCACCGGAAAGGAGCGAATCGGACATGGATTCCGCAGTGTTGCGTGAGTCGAGCGGGGCTTCTTTCTATCACTCGGCACCGACACGAAAGGGGCCGGTCCGCCCCTGTTCCCAAGGGAGGACCGGCCCGTGATGCCCTCGTTACCCGCTCTCCACGCCTTCGCCACGCGCCCCTGAGGGTCAGGCGTCTTCGGCGAGTTCCAGCCAGCGCAGCTCCAAGTCCTCGCGCTGTGCGGCGAGTTCCCGGAGCTCCGCGTCCAGTTTCGCCACCTTCTCGAAGTCCGTGGCGTTGTCGGCGATTTGGGTGTGCAGCTTGGCCTCCTTCTCGGAGACCTTGTCGAGCTGGCGCTCGATCTTCTGCAGCTCCTTCTTCGCGGCACGGGCGTCGCCCGCCGACTTCTCCTTGGCGGGCGCGGAGACGGCGGCCGGTACGGGGACGGCCGTCTCGATCATCCGCCGGCGCCGCTCCAGGTACTCGTCGATGCCGCGCGGCAGCATCCGCAGCGTGGCGTCGCCGAGCAGCGCGTACGTCTTGTCCGTCGTCCGCTCGATGAAGAACCGGTCGTGGGAGATGACGACCATCGAGCCGGGCCAGCCGTCGAGGAGGTCCTCCAACTGCGTGAGCGTCTCGATGTCGAGGTCGTTGGTCGGCTCGTCGAGGAAGAGGACGTTCGGCTCGTCCATCAGCAGTCGCAGCAGCTGGAGGCGGCGGCGCTCACCACCGGACAGGTCGCCGACCGGCGTCCACTGCTTCTCCTTGGTGAAGCCGAACTGCTCGCACAGCTGCCCCGCCGTCATCTCCCGGCCCTTGCCGAGGTCGACGCGGTCGCGCACCTGCTGGACGGCCTCCAGCACGCGCAGCGCGGGCGGCAGCTCGGCGACGTCCTGCGACAGGTACGCCAGGCGCACCGTCTTGCCGACGACGATCCGCCCGCCGGCCGGCTGCGCCTCGCCCCGCGTGGTGGCGGCGTCGGCGAGGGCGCGCAGCAGGGACGTCTTGCCGGCGCCGTTGACGCCGACCAGACCGATGCGGTCGCCGGGGCCGAGCTGCCAGGTCAGGTGCTTGAGCAGCACCTTCGGACCGGCGGTGACGGTCACGTCCTCCAGGTCGAAGACGGTCCTGCCGAGCCGGGCGTTGGCGAACTTCATCAGCTCGCTGGTGTCGCGCGGCGGCGGTACGTCGGCGATCAGCTCGTTGGCGGCCTCGATGCGGTAGCGCGGCTTGGACGTACGGGCGGGGGCACCGCGCCGCAGCCAGGCCAGCTCCTTGCGCATCAGGTTCTGCCGCTTGGCCTCCTCCGTGGCGGCGATGCGCTCGCGCTCGGCGCGCGCGAAGACGTAGTCCGAGTAGCCGCCCTCGTACTCGTGGACCGTGCCGCGCTGGACGTCCCACATGCGCGTGCAGACCTGGTCGAGGAACCAGCGGTCGTGGGTGACGCAGACGAGCGCGGAACGCCGCGCCTGGAGGTGCCCGGCCAGCCAGGCGATGCCCTCGACGTCGAGGTGGTTCGTCGGCTCGTCGAGGACGATCAGGTCCTGCTCGGCGATCAGCAGCTTCGCGAGCGCGATCCGGCGCCGCTCGCCACCGGACAGCGGGCCGATGACGGTGTCGAGGCCCTGCGGGAAGCCCGGCAGGTCGAGCCCGCCGAACAGCCCGGTGAGCACGTCCCGGATCTTGGCGCTGCCGGCCCACTCGTGGTCGGCGAGGTCGCCGATGACCTCGTGCCGGACGGTGGCGGCCGGGTCGAGCGAGTCGTGCTGCGTGAGCACCCCGGTGCGCAGCCCGCCGCTGTGCGTGACCCGTCCGGAGTCGGCCTCCTCCAGCTTGGCGATCATCCGGATGAGGGTGGTCTTGCCGTCCCCGTTGCGCCCGACGACACCGATCCGGTCCCCCTCCGAGACGCCGAGGGAAACACCGTCGAGCAGGGCACGGGTGCCGTACACCTTGCTGACTGCCTCGACATTGACGAGGTTGACTGCCATTTCACTCCTGTGCAGGGGGACGGGCCGACCTACCAGGGTAGCCGCCGCGGGCGGTGCGCTAGCGTGCGGCGTTCGATCGATCGGTCAGGCAGGGGTGGGGATGGTCATGGGGCGGTACGGGATGCTGCGGGGCGTTGTCGTGGCGGCGGTGGCGGGAGCGGTGCTGACGGGGTGCTCGTCCGAGCCGGAGGCGCCCGAGGCGAAGCCCTCCGCGAAGGCGCCCGGGGCCACCGCGGCGACGGACGCCGGCGCCGAGCCGGTCAAGGGCGTGGCGATCGGTGGCAAGGGCACGCCGTGCGTACTGCCGGTGACGTTCGAGACGGCACCCCGGTGGACGGCGGAGAAGGTGACGGGCACCGAGAACCCCGACTTCGCCGAGCTGCTGAAGCAGGGCACGGTCACCCTCGTCTGCGAGGTCGACGCCAAGCCGGCCGGGAACATCGGTTTCCTCCGCGTCTGGACGGGCGACGACGCCAAGGCGACGCCGCGCGAGGCCCTGGAGGCGTTCGTGGGCGACGAGAAGAACGCCTCGAAGGTCGCGTACGAGGAGACGAAGGCGGGCGCCCTGGCGGCCACCGAGGTGACCTACACCCTCACCAGTGAGTTCGGTGACGGGCCCAAGCCCGAGCGGGCCTACGCCGTCACCACGCCGCGCGGCGCGGTCGTGGTGCACCTGGGCGGGCTGGACGGCGAGGAGCACAAGGCGATGCTCCCCGCGTACGAGCTGGCGAAGCGGACGACCGCGGTCGCGGGCTGACCCCGCGCGGTGCGCCGCCCGGGTCGGCAGGGCGCCCCCGCGCGCGGTGCGCCACCCGGGCACGGCCGCGCGGGGGCGCACCCTCCTGGGACCGGCCGGTCCCGCACGGCCCACCAGGGTGCGGTGCCGCCCGCCCGCGGCCCGGCCCCGCCCGCGGGCCGACCGGACCCGGCTCCGTCGCGGCCGCCGCGCGCGGGACCGAGCGCCCGCACGGGCCGGCCGCCCTCCGGAGCCGCCCACCCGCACCGACCGGCCGCCCTCCGGACTCGGCCGCCCCACCGGCCGCCCTCCGGAGCCGCTCACCCGCACGGACCGAACGGCCACCCGCACCGACCGGCGGCCGAGGCGGCCTCGTCAGGACGCGCGGCTCGCCCGCTCCACCAGGAGCCAGCCCGCCAGGGCCATGCCGACCGCCACCGGGGCGGTGACGGGGACGGCGATGAGGAGTGCCGAGCGGCCCTCCAGCAGGCCGCCGAAGCCGACCATCGACAGGCCGAGCACGCCGAGCAGGCACAGCGTGATGCCGAGCGCCGCCATGGGCGACGAGCCCCCGGCGGCGGCCGGGCGGGACCCGGGGCGCTCGAAGGCGCGGAACGCGGCGACCAGCAGGGCCGTCACCGCCGCCGCGACCGCCAGCCGCACCGGCACCTGCGCCCACCACGCGGCGGACGCCGGCTCCGGGAGCGGCACGTCCAGCGCGAGCATCGCGCCGTACACCCCGAGCATGGCCGTCAGGTGCCACAGGAACGCCGTCATGGCGATGCCGTTCGCCGTGATGACCGCCCGCCACACGGCTGGTCGCCGCGCCAGGCGCGCGCCCGGGGCCCGCAGCAGTTCCACCGCGCCCACCAGCCACAGGCCGTGGCACAGCAGGGCCAGGGTGGGCGGGGCCATGTTGGAGACCTTCTCGCCCGGCATGCCGACCATGGACAGCGGATACGGCCCGAGGGCCACCAGGGCGGCGGCGCCCACCAGGCCGGTCGCCGCGAGCACGGCGGGCAGCGTGATGCGGCCGTCCGCCCGCAGGAAGCCCAGCTGGTGCACGGCCAGCCACACGAAGGCGAAGTTCAGGAACTCGACGTACGGCACCCCGGCCGCGAACCGCAGTACGTCCACCATGGCCGCCCCCGCGACCAGCACGGCGAACGCGCCCCACCCGTACCGCTCGTGCAGCTTCAGCAGCGGCGGGGTGAACGCCACCATCGCGAGGTAGATGCCGATGAACCACAGCGGCTGGGCGACCAGGCGCAGCGCCACGCCGGTCAGGCCGCCGTCGCCGCCCAGCAGTTGGACGACGAGCGCGGCGGCCGTCCACACGCCGATGAACACCATCGTCGGGCGCAGCAGCCGCTGGAGCCGGGACCGCAGGAACGTGGCGTAGCCGGGGCGCGAGCGGTACGACAGGGCGTGTGAGAAGCCGCCGACGAAGAAGAACACCGGCATGATCTGGAGCGCCCAGGTGAGCAGTTGCAGCTCGGGGACGACGGCCAGCAGGTTGCCGATGGAGCCGTCGGCGGTGACGGCGGCCATCAGCCAGTGGCCGAGCACGACGGTGGCGAGGGACGCGACCCGCAGCAGGTCGACGTACCGGTCGCGGGTGTCGGGGGTGCGGGCGGCGAGCTCCGAGACGCTGATTGCCATGCCGGTACGGTCCTGGACGGGGCCGTACCGGCGTCAGCGCTCTCGTACTCAGGTACGAATCTGAGTAGCTCCGGGGGCGGGGGAGGTCGCGACCCGGGCGGTGCGGCAGGTGCCGGAGGCGAGCAGGGCGTCGGCGACCGTGCGGGCCGCGTCCTCGTCCTTGACCAGGAACGCGGTCGTCGGTCCGGATCCGGAGACCAGGCCCGCCAGGGCGCCGGCCGCCGTGCCCGCCTCCAGCGTGGCGGCGAGCGACGGGCGCAGGGAGAGGGCGGCGGCCTGGAGGTCGTTGGCGAGGGCGCCCGCCAGCAGCGCGGCGTCACCGGTGCGCAGCGCGTCCAGCAGCGCGGGCGAGGCGGCCGGGGCGGGCACGTCCGTGCCGTCCACGAGCCGGTCGAACTCCCCGTACACCGCGGGCGTCGACAGTCCGCCGTCGGCGACCGCGAACACCCAGTGGAAGGTGCCGCCCACCTCCAGCGGGGTCAGCCGCTCGCCGCGCCCGGTGCCCAGCGCCGCCCCGCCGATCAGTGAGAACGGCACGTCGCTGCCGAGCTCGGCGCAGATGGCGAGCAGTTCCTCCCGGGACGCTCCCGTGCCCCACAGGGCGTCGCAGGCGAGGAGCGCGCCCGCGCCGTCCGCGCTGCCGCCCGCCATGCCGCCGGCGACGGGGATGTCCTTGGCGATGTGGATGTGGACGTCCGGGGAGATGCCGTGCCGGGACGCCAGCGCGACGGCCGCCCGGGCCGCGAGGTTGGTGGTGTCCAGCGGCACCTGGTCGGCGTCGGGGCCCGAGCAGGTGATCCGCAGCTCGTCGGCGGGGGTCACCGTCACCTCGTCGTACAGCGATACGGCGAGGAAGACGTTGGCCAGGTCGTGGAAACCGTCCGGGCGGGCGGCGCCGACCGCCAGCTGGACGTTGACCTTCGCCGGGACTCGTACGGTGATGCTCTCGGTCACGCTGCCTTGGCCTCCGCGATGCGTGCGAACTCTTCGACGGTGAGCGCTTCGCCCCGCGCCTGCGGGGAGACCCCGGCGGCGACCAGTGCCGCCTCGGCGGCCGCCGGCGAACCGGCCCAGCCGGCCAGCGCGGCGCGCAGCGTCTTGCGGCGCTGGGCGAAGGCGGCGTCGACGACCGCGAAGACCTCCGCCTTCGTGGCCGTGGTCTTCAGCGGCTCCGAGCGGCGCACCAGGGACACGAGGCCCGAGTCGACGTTGGGCGCGGGCCAGAAGACGTTGCGGCCGATGGCGCCGGCCCGCTTGACCTCCGCATACCAGTTGGCCTTCACCGACGGCACGCCGTACACCTTGTTGCCGGGCCGCGCCGCCAGCCGGTCGGCGACCTCGGCCTGGACCATGACGAGGGTCCGCTCGATGGTCGGGAAGCGGTCGAGCATGTGCAGCAGCACGGGCACGGCGACGTTGTACGGAAGGTTCGCCACGAGCGCGGTCGGCGGCGGGCCGGGCAGCTCCTGGACGTGCATCGCGTCGGAGTGGACCAGCGCGAAACGGTCCTTCTTCGCCGGCATGCGGGCGGCGATCGTGGCGGGCAGGGCGCCCGCCAGGACGTCGTCGATCTCGACGGCGATCACCCGGTCCGCCGCCTCCAGCAGCGCCAGGGTCAGCGACCCGAGCCCGGGCCCGACCTCCACGACGACGTCCTCGGGACGGACCTCGGCCGTGCGGACGATGCGCCGGACGGTGTTGGCGTCGATGACGAAGTTCTGGCCGCGCTGCTTGGTGGGGCGTACGCCCAGCGCGGCGGCCAGTTCACGGATGTCGGCGGGGCCGAGGAGGGCGTCGGGCTCAGTGGTGCTCACCGATACAGCCTACGGCCGCAGTGCGGCCACGGGCTCGCCCCCCGTTGCACGTAGAGCTTCTTCGCCCGGTATGTCTGTTCGGAGGCGGGGGCGTCCTGGGCCACACCGCTGCCGCCCAGGGAGCGCCAGGTGCCGGGGTCGAACTGGTACAGCCCGCCATAGGTGCCGGAGGCGTCCACGGCGTCGGCCCGGCCGCCGGACTCGCACTGGGCGAGGGCGCCCCAGTCCAGGTGGTCGGCGCCCTCGACGGAGGTGGGCTGGGGCTTGGTGCCGATCAGCACCCGTCGGTCGACCGGCTCCCGCACCACCTCGTCGGCGATCTTCCGGGGCTTCTGCTTGACGCCGTTGACCGTCCGCAGGGAGTACGTCACCCGGCGCGAGCCCGGCCGCCCCTGGCGTTCGACGACTTCGGTGCCCTTGTAGAGGGAGGGGTCCTCGACCCTTTCCACGTCGTAGGGGATGGGCTCCTCGCGGACCTCCTTGGTGTCGGTGATCCGCATGATGGTGATCGTCTGTCCGTCGCGCGGGAAGCTCCCGGGTGGCACCGAGGTGGTGTCCCGGCCGCTGAGGGTGAGCCCCGCCTGCTCGACGGCCTCGCGGACGGTGGCGGCGTTGGTGCGGATGGTGCGCTCGCGGCCGTCGGCCATGAAGGTCACGGTGCGTTCGGTGCGTACGTCGAGGGCGAGGCCGCGCCGTGAGATGGCGGCGGAGCGGGACACCGACAGGTAGGCGCCCTCGGCGCGGACACCGAGGGCGCGCAGCGCCTCGTCGACGGTCCGGGCGGTGGTCCAGATACGCCGGCGCTGCCCGTCGAGGGTCAGGGTGACGGGGCGGCCGTAGCGGAGGACGACCTCGTCACCGCTGGCGAGCGCCTCGTGCGGCGCGGGCGCCACGAGGTCGTGCTCCCCCAGGGCCAGCCCCTCGTCGGCGAGGAGCTCGGAGACGTCGTCGGCGAAGGTGTGCATGGTGCGGGGTACGCCGTCGACACTGAGCCGCACGGCCTTGTCGTCGGCGACGAACGCGGTGGTGCCGCCGGCGAGGAACGCCACGACGAGGGCCTGCGGGACCAGCCGCCGCAGCCCTTCGGGGCCGCCGGTACCGGCCGCCTTGCGGCGGGCGGCACGGCGGGCCTGGGCGCGGCCGCCGGTGGCCACGGCCGTGAGGGTCGGCGCCTCGGGGTCGACGCCGGCGTCCGGCGCGCACCCGGCTCCCGGGCCGTACCCCGTGCCCGGCACGGACCGGTGTCGGGATCCCGCCCCGGCCCCGGTGCCACTTCCACTTCCACTTCCGGTCCCGGCCCCGGTGCCGGTGCCGGTCAGGGCGCCCTGGCGGGGGAGCGCCCGGTACACGGCGTCCGGTGAGGAGTCGTCCGGGGACTCGGGGGTGGCCGCGGGAGCCGGCGCCGGAGTCGGGAAGGGGAAACCGGGCGCGGTCGACGTCTGCGGTGCGTCCCACGCCTCGTACCCCCCGGCCACCGGCGTGGCGGCGGCGTGACTGCCCTGGGAGTTGCTCACGAGGCCGGGACCCTAGCGGAGCGCCGGTCACTCTCCAAAGCGATTCGACCACGCTGTGTCGCGGCGCTACGCTGAGCGGTCGGCGTGTCCGTTATCAGTCAGTAATCAAAGGCTCGCGCGGTGTTGACGGCGATCGCGGTGGACATGGCCTCCTCGTCGATCCCGCGCACCTGAGCCATCGCCCGGACCGTGATCGGAACGAGATACGGGGCGTTGGGCCGTCCGCGGTACGGCACGGGCGTCAGGAACGGGGCGTCCGTTTCGACGAGTACCAGGTCCAGCGGGGCGACGGCGAGCGCGTCGCGCAGCGGCTGGGCGTTCTTGAAGGTGACGTTTCCGGCGAAGGACATGAAGTATCCGGCGTCCGCGCAGATCCGCGCCATGTCCGCGTCGCCGGAGTAGCAGTGGAAGACGGTCCGCTCCGGGGCGCCCTCCTCGGCGAGGACGCGCAGGACGTCGTCGTGCGCGTCCCGGTCGTGGATGACGAGCGCCTTGCCGTGCCGCTTGGCGATCTCGATGTGGGCGCGGAAGGAGCGCTCCTGGGCGGCCATGCCCTCCGGACCCGTACGGAAGTAGTCGAGGCCGGTCTCGCCGACCGCCTTGACCTCCGGCAGCGCGGCGAGCCGGTCGATCTCGGCGAGCGCGTCGTCGAGCGCCGCGTCGCCGCCGGCCTCGCGGGCGCCCTGCCGCGACCAGCCTCCCCCAGCCCCAGGGGGCTGGGAGGTGCCCCCAGGGTCCCCCAGCACGATGCGCGGCGCCTCGTTGGGGTGCAGGGCGACCGCCGCGTGCACCTGGGGATGCGCGGCGGCGGTCTCCGCGGCCCAGCGGGAGCCCTTGAGGTCGCAGCCCACCTGGACCACCGTGTCGACACCGACTGCGGCGGCCTTGGCGAGGGCCTCCTCGACGGTGCCGGACTGCATGTCCAGGTGGGTGTGGGAATCGGCGACCGGCACCCCGAGGGGCTCGGGCATCGGCGGCGGGGCGTCCTTGGAACTCATGCCCCGATCGTACGGAAGCGGCCGGACGCTACTTGCGGTGGAAGGCGTGCAGCAGATCGGACAGGTGCCAGTGGTGCGGCTCCCTGGCAGGCGGCGCTTCCGCTGCC
This sequence comes from Streptomyces sp. NPDC000229, assembly GCF_040300825.1. Taxonomy (NCBI): domain Bacteria; kingdom Bacillati; phylum Actinomycetota; class Actinomycetes; order Kitasatosporales; family Streptomycetaceae; genus Streptomyces; species Streptomyces sp. NPDC000229. The sequence continues at coordinate 143,566 of NZ_JBEPEL010000007.1, read as the reverse complement.
TCGGCCGCGGTCCGCTCCTGGCCGAGGGTCGGCCCGGCGGACCCGACGGAGCCCTTCGTCGGCTCGGCCTGGTGCTGGGCGAGCAGGTCGAGCACCGAGGAGACCTGGCCGGCCCGCATGATCCGGACGCGGTGCCGCCCGCAGTTCACGCAGGTGGGGTTGGAGAGCGGTGACGGCACCCGGCGACCCCCCGCCTTGTACACGACGAACTGGTGTCCGCTGATGTCGGTGTGGTGCTCGATGTCGTACGCCTGCTCCCAGCCGTACCCGCAGTTCATACAGGCGAAGGCATACGCCTCATGGCCGACCGGAGTGCTTGTCGTCTCGCTCATGCCAGCTCCTTTCCACTGAACCAGTGGACGCCTTTACGGGCGGGAGTGCGTAGGCACCTGTCGAATGATGGACCGGTTTTGGGGCTTCCCATGCCGAAAGGCCTGCCGCGCGGTCTGGTCTTTGCTTTTCACGATAGCCCTTTACCCTCCGCCGAGCCCTCGCGAGAGGCGTTCTTTGCCGCGACGACGGCGTCGAAGACCTCCCGCTTGGGCAGGCCCGCCTCTGCGGCGACCGCGGCGATGGCTTCTTTGCGGCGCTCCCCCGCCTCCTCGCGCACCCGCACCCGGCGCACCAGCTCTGCCGCGTCCAGTTCGGCGGGCCCCGTCTCGGGGGCGCCCTCCACGACGATGGTGATCTCGCCGCGTACGCCTTCGGCCGCCCACGCGGCCAGCTCGCCGACGCCGCCGCGCTTGACCTCCTCGTACGTCTTGGTCAGCTCCCGGCAGACCGCGGCCCGCCGGTCCGCGCCGAACGCCTCGGCCATCGCGGCGAGCGTGTCGTCGAGGCGGTGCGGGGCCTCGAAGTAGACGAGCGTGCGCCGCTCGGCGGCGACCTCCCGGAGCCGGGACAGGCGCTCGCCCGCCTTGCGGGGCAGGAAGCCCTCGAAGCAGAACCGGTCGACGGGCAGCCCGGACAGCGCGAGCGCGGTCAGGACGGCGGACGGGCCGGGTACGGCGGTGACCTTGATGTCCCGCTCCACGGCGGCGGCGACCAGCCGGTAGCCGGGGTCGGAGACGGACGGCATGCCCGCGTCGGTGACCAGCAGGACGCGCGCGCCGCCCGCGAGGGCTTCGACGAGTTCGGGTGTACGGGCGGACTCGTTGCCCTCGAAGTACGACACGACCCGGCCGCTCGTGTGCACGCCGAGCGCCTGGGTCAGCCGGCGCAGCCGCCTGGTGTCCTCCGCGGCGACGATGTCGGCCCTCTCCAACTCGGCGGCGAGGCGGGGCGGGGCGTCCTGGACGTCCCCGATCGGGGTTCCTGCGAGTACGAGCGTTCCGGTCACCGTTCCTGTCACAGGGGTCATCCTCGCAGCCCGGACGGGCGACTCGCACAGGCGCGTTCCCTACGATGGCGCGGTGACCAGTACTGCTCATAGGGCCCTGCACGGGCAGGACGCCGGGAAAGAGCCGCCCCCGTGGCAGCAGCGCCTGCACCGTTTCGGCTACGTGCCGAGGCCGGTGACGGGCCTGCGCGAGCGGTTGGCGCCTCCGTACGCCCGGCCCTCGGACCGGGTGTGGACGGTGCTCGGCGCCCCGCCCGTCGTGGCCGAGAGGCTGTGGCGGCTGGCGGCGTGGGGCGGGCCGCTGCTGGTGGCACTCGTCGCGGGGCTGCTGCGGTTCTGGAACCTGGGTCAGCCGCACGCGGTGATATTCGATGAGACGTACTACGCCAAGGACGCCTGGGCGCTGATCAACCAGGGGTACGAGGGGTCGTGGCCGAAGGACGTCGACAAGGCCGTCCTGAACGACCCCGGCGCGGTGACCGTGCCCACCGACCCGGGCTATGTGGTGCACCCGCCGGTGGGCAAGTGGGTCATCGGGCTCGGCGAGCACTTCTTCGGGTTCACCCCGTTCGGCTGGCGCTTCATGGTGGCGGTGCTGGGCACGCTGTCGGTGCTGATGCTGTGCCGGATCGGGCGGCGGCTGTTCCGGTCGACGTTCCTGGGGTGCCTGGCGGGTGCCCTGATGGCCGTGGACGGGCTGCACTTCGTGATGAGCCGCACGGCGCTGCTCGACCAGGTGCTGATGTTCTTCGTCCTGGCGGCGTTCGGGTGCCTGCTGATCGACCGGGACGGGGCGCGGAGCAGGCTCGCCGCCGCGCTGCCGGTGGACGCGGACGGGCTGCTGCGGCCGGACGCGGCGGTCGCGGAGACGCTGCGCCTGGGGTGGCGGCCGTGGCGGATCGCGGCGGGCGTGATGCTGGGCCTGGCGGCGGCCACCAAGTGGAACGGGCTGTACATCATGGCCGCGTTCGGGGTCATGACGGTCCTGTGGGACGTGGGCGCCCGCCGCACGGCCGGTGCCTTCCGGCCGTACGAGAGCGTCCTGAAGCGTGACCTGGTGCCGGCGTTCGTCTCGACGGTGCCGGTGGCGATCGTGACGTACCTCGTGTCCTGGTCGGGCTGGATCTTCACGGACAAGGGGTACTTCCGGAACTGGGCCACCACCGAGGGCAAGGACAGTTCGTGGTCGTGGCTGTTCCCCGACTGGTGGCGCAGCCTGTGGCACTACGAGTCCGAGGTGTACAGCTTCCACGTCAACCTGACGTCGGGTCACACCTACGAGTCCAACCCGTGGAGCTGGATCGTCCTGGGCCGGCCCGTCTCGTACTTCTACGAGGACCCGCCGCCCGGACAGGACGGCTGCCCGGCGAGCGCCACGGAGAAGTGCGCCCGCGAAGTGCTGGCGATCGGTACACCCCTGCTGTGGTGGGCGGCGTGCTTCGCGGTCCTGTACGTCCTGTGGCGCTGGTTCTTCCGGCGCGACTGGCGGGCGGGCGCGATCGCGTGCGCCGTCGCGGCCGGCTGGGCGCCGTGGTTCCACTACCAGGAGCGCACCATCTTCCTCTTCTACGCGGTGGTGTTCCTGCCGTTCCTGTGCCTCGCGGTGGCCATGATGATCGGCGCCCTGCTGGGCCCCCCGGGCACCGACGAAGCGGCCGAACGCCGCCGGACGATCGGCGCGGTCGGCGCGGGGGTGCTGGTACTGCTCATCGTGTGGAACTTCATCTACTTCTGGCCCCTGTACACGGGCGAGTCGATCCCGATGGACGACTGGCGGGACCGGATGTGGCTGGACACCTGGGTGTAGCTGCGTTGACACCGTCATGGCGTGACGGACCACGTCACGCCATGCCGGTCGTTGTTGGTCATCGGTGGCCGTCGTTGGTGCCGCCTGGTCCGGGGGCTCGGCGGGAAGCCGCTGATCGCCCGCCGTGGCCCGTGGCACTGAGCACGGCTCCGGCCTGGGCACCCAACGCTGGGTCGTGGAACGTGCGTTCGCCCACCTGCACTGGTTCCGCCGCCTACGGATCCGCTGGGAGATACGCGACGACATCCATGAAGCTTTCCTCACTCTCGGATGTGCACTCATCTACCGGCGACGCCTGAAGTCATTCCGTTACGACTTCTTGGTTGGGCTCTGCCGTTGTGGCTACTTTTGCTGCAGCCTCGTGCAGCAGGCCCGGGGCCAGGCGGCGGTGGATGGCAGAGAGCGGGGGCCAGATGAGGCGGCCGACCGGCTTGTCGTAGTGCAGGTAGGTGGCCAGCGAGACCTGCCCTTCGGCGGTGTGGACCACGAGGTTGCAGCTCAGGAACCAGGAGGCGGTTTCGAGACGGATCCAGTTGTCGCCGCGTTCGGCGATGCGCCAGCCGGCCACCGTGTGCGGGGAACGGCCCGGGCTGAGGCGGAGACCGAGAAACCCGCGCCAGATCAGCTTTTCGGCGGCGCTGGGGACATCGCCGAACATCGCCCGGGCCCACTGCTCCGGGGTCGCCTCGAGGTCGGTTTCGAGGGTGAACAAGTCGACGTAGTCGATGTCAGGCAGCGAGCTGAGGGCGAGGACGGACGCCGCGACGTTGTGCGTCCCCACGGCGCCGTCGACCGTGGCCGAGCCGTTGCGGTTCTGCCACGCGCGTTCCCACTGGCGGGTCAGCGCCGGGTAGACGACGAGATGCCGGAACGGGGCGATGGCGGCCATGTACAGGCGTCCGAGCAGGCCGTTGGGCTTGACGAGGACGGCCATGCGCAGCTCGTGCCCGCCGGTGGCATCCGGGGCCCAGCCGAGGTGCATGACCGCGTGGACGGTCTTGTTCGCCAGCTCGCGGGCGCACTCGTTGCCGAGCTCGTACACCGAGGTGAACGGCGAGTCCCCGGCGACCGAGCCGCCGGGGGTCTCGCGGAGATCGCGCGGCAGACGGTCGCGCAGCGGCGCCACGCGCGCCGCCCTGGGTTCGTCCCATCCGAAGAGGGCACCACGCTTCCAGCGCGCCGCGAACAGGAACCGTACCGGCCAGGAGCCGGTCCCCGGTCCGCCGGCCGCCTTGATCGCGGCGAGCATCACCGGGAAGTCGTCCGGCCCGGCTCCGGGCGTGCGGAAGGCCCACACATCCTCCAGCCGGAAGTCGGGGGTGAGCTCGTGGATCCGCCACGGCTGATCGGTGTGGGCTGTGTCAGGGAGCCTCATTGCCACTGCAGCCTTCCCTACCTCAAGATATACGCTGGCGTATAAGGCGAGGTTAGCCCGCATTATGCGGTGGCGTATATATGGCCGGGAAGTGAGGTGACGCACATGGTGGGCGCGGTTCGCACCCCTCGTGAGCGATGGGTCGAGGAGGGGCTGCGGATGCTGGCCGCCGGCGGCCCGGACGCCGTTCGAGTGGAGGCGCTGGCGAAGCGGCTGGGCGTCACCAAGGGCGGCTTCTACGGCTACTTCGCCGACCGTGACGCGCTGCTCGGGGCGATGCTGGACAGCTGGGAGCGGGAGAGCACCGACGAGGTGATCGATCGCGTCGAGCGTGAGGGCGGCGACCCGAAGACCAAGATCCATCGCGCGGGCGTGCTCACCTTCTCCAGCGACCGCCTGCTCCCCATCGACCTCGCGATCCGCGACTGGGCCCGCCGCGACGAGGCGGTCGCCGAACGGTTGCGCCGGGTGGACAACCGGCGCATGGCGCTGCTGCGCGAGATGATCGGCACCTTCTGCGCCGATCCCGACGAGGTCGAGGCCCGCAGCCTGCTCGCCTTCTGCGTGGCGATCGGCGCGCACTTCCTCGTTGCCGACCACGACGGCCGCTCCCGAGCCCAGGTCCTCGCCCGCGCCGGCGATCTACTGCTCGACCGCCCCAGCCGTGGCGGTACCAGTTGAGGGCCGCGGCCACGGCCTCCCGAACAGGAGCCGGGAGCGGTACACCTCGGCGGGCGAGCGCGCCAGGAAGGCCGTCGAGAGCTTCCGTCTGCACGGAACCCACAAGATCACGGCCCAGAGGCGGCCCGAGCCGCCTGATCCTGCCCCAACTACGGGCAGAAGCCCTGGTCGGGACCTCGCCGGGCCCGTCTCGCAGACTTCGTCCACTTCCGGCCCTGTACACGGGCGAGTCGATCCCGATGGACGACTGGCGGGACCGGATGTGGCTGGATACGTGGGTGTGATGGCAGGTACCGCCCGCTGACGTTCCGGTCGGGTAACAGTCGTCCCTCCGGTCTTTACCGTCCCGTAGGGTGGCTCCAGTTACGTGCTTGAACGTGTTCAAGTGGGCTCCTGGGGAGGGGGACTGCACGATGCGCAGTGGAGCGAAGGTCGCCGTCGTCGGCGGGGTGTTCACCGTCGTGGCGGGTGTCGTGGGGTACGGGGGGTACAACCTCTGGAACGGCATCACGGGCGGGACGGACGGGGTCACCACCACGTCGGCCGCGGCGCCGCGGAAGGCGGGCAGCGGGCCGGTGACCGCCGAGGAGGTCGCGGGGACGGCGAAGGACTTCCTCGCGGCGTGGGCGGAAGGGGACGAGGCGGCGGCCGGCGAGCTGACCAACGACGCGGCCACCGCGACCCCGGCCGTCGCGGGCTTCCGGAAGGACGCCCACGTCTCGAAGGCGGTCATCACCTCGGGTACACCGGTGGGCCCGAAGGTGCCGTTCACGGTCGACGCGACGGTGACGTACGAGGGGCGGACCAAGCATCTGAAGTACGCCTCCGAGCTCACCGTCGTACGGGGCGTCACCACCGGGAAGCCGCTGGTCGACTGGGCGCCGTCGGTGATCCACCCGAAGCTGACCGACCAGTCGGTGCTGCGCACGGGCGAGGCGCCCGATCCGCCGGTCCTGGCGGTCGACCGCAACGGGGTGGAGCTGACGGCCGAGAAGTACCCGTCGCTCGCGCCGGTCCTGGACCAGTTGCGCGAGAAGTACGGCTCCGAAGCGGGCGGGAAGCCCGGCATCGAGACGTGGATCGACTCCACGGGCGGCGAGGGCGGTGCGGCCCGGACGCTGCTGACGCTCACCAAGGGCGAGCCGGGCAAACTGCGAACGACGCTGGACGCGGATGTGCAGGCGGCGGCCGAGCAGGCGGTGAAGCGGTACGCCGAGTCGTCGGTGGTGGCCATCAAGCCGAGCACCGGGGAGATACGGGCGGTCGCCAACAACCGCGAGGACGCGTTCAACGCGGCACTCAAGGGCCGACAGGCGCCCGGCTCCACGATGAAGATCGTGACGGCGGCCATGCTGCTGGAGAAGGGCCTGGTGAGCGCGGACCGCCCGACGCCGTGTCCGAAGAACGTGATGTACCAGAGCCGTACCTTCCACAACCTGAACCACTTCGACCTCCCGGAGGGAAGCACCTTCAAGGAGAGCTTCAAGAGGTCCTGCAACACCGCCCTCATCAAGTTGATCGACGACGTCGGCGACGACGCGGCGCTGGGCAAGACGGCCCGGGACGTCTTCGGCATCGGCCTGAACTGGCAGACGGGCGTCGCCACCGAGGACGGTTCCGTGCCCGAGGCGACGGGCGGCGAGGCGGCCGCCCAGTACATCGGGCAGGGCACCATCCAGATGAACGTCCTCAACGTCGCGTCCATCACCGCGACCGCGAAGAACGGCAGCTTCAAGCAGCCGGTCATCGTGCCGCGCGACCTGGACGACCGGCAGATCGCCACCGCCTCCCGGAGCCTGGAGCCCTCCGTGGCCCAGCAGTTGCGCGAGATGATGCGCGCCACCGCGACCAGCGGGACGGCCGCGAAGGCCATGAGCGGGGTCGGTGGCGACAAGGGCGCCAAGACCGGCTCGGCCGAGGTCGGCGGCCAGGCCGACTCCAACAGCTGGTTCGCCGGCTTCGCCGACGACCTGGCGGCCGCGGCGGTCGTCCAGTCCGGCGGCCACGGCGGGGACGCGGCGGGCCCGCTCGTCGCCTCCGTGCTCAACGCCCGATGAGCGCTCGCGCTGCCGGTGGCGGCCGTGACGGGGCAGCCGCGGTCGCCGGGTCACGAACCGCTAGGGTCCGGGGAGTCCGGGTGGTCCGGGTGGTCCGGGTACGACGCGACGAAGGGGGCCGGCGTGGCCAAGGTCAACATCAGTCTGGATGCCGAACTGGTGGTGGAGGTGATGGTGCTGGCCGGCGTCGGCTCGCCGCAGGACGCCGTCGAGCTCGTCGTACGCGACTACATCGCCCGGGGTCACCGCACAGAGGCCCGGTCCGAGCTCAAGGAGCAGGGCCTGCGTGAGGTGGACGCACGGCCGCAGGAACCGCAGGGCTGAGGGAGTCCGGTGGCTCAGGGGCGTTCGGCGGCCGTACGGAAGTCGCGGGCCGTGTCGGCGGCGGCGTCGAGGGTCGTGGGTGTCCTCAGCAGCAGGGAGCCGAAGGTGGTGGCGTCGCTCCAGGCGCAGAGGGCCGGCTTGGTGCCGTAGCGGTCCAGGTAGGCGCAGCTCATGCGGCCGCCCAGGGGGCCCGGTTCGAACGAGGACGCCTCGAGGGCCTTCGCCCCCGCGAAGAAGTTGCGGAACTCCTGGGTGATGGAGTCACGGCGCTTCTCCTCGGCGAGTCCGGGATCCCAGTCGACGGTGTTGACGTGGAGGACGGCGTCGGTGCCTTCGTCCTCGCCCTTGCCGTAGAGCCACCGCTTGCCCGCCGCCTTCGGGCCGGGTGCCGGGGTGGGCAGGAGCCGGTAGTCCCCGACCTTCGCGGGCGCGACGACGGTACGGGGCCCGGCGGGCGGGTCCGGCTCGTCGGCCGCCCACGCCGGTGCTCCGTCCTTGGTCCCCGTCCCGTTTTCGTTCCCGGGCGCGGGACGGGAGGTCTCGGCGGCGCGTGGTTCGGGGTCGTACACGGTCATCGCCTTGGTGAACCCGCCCGCCCCGATGAGGGCCAGCACCCCCAGGACGACGGTCCGGCGCCGCCGCGCCCGTGACGCGTCCGGGCCGGCCGCGCGCCGCCACCCGGCCGACAGGCGCCACACGAGGGCCGCCACGCCGGCGGTGACGAGGAGGACGCCGAAGGATTGGCCCGAGGCGTAACTCTCCGACGTGGTGTCCACGTACTGGGGGATCATGCGCGACATCGTACGGATGTTCACCCGGGCCCGGCGCATGGGTATTCTGCGGTGCTCCCAAAGCGGGGGCACACATTCCGCATCCTGGGGAGGGCTCTCATGGCCATCAAGAAGGCGACCATTCAACAGCAGGTGGCACAGGCCATCGCGCAGGCCAATCCGGCCGACCGGCCGATCGTCACCCTTCAGGCCGTCGCCGGGCCCAGCGTATGGCTGATGAGCATGCTGGGGCTGATCGGGCAGGCGTTCCTGACGTACTACTTCATCACCCTGACCGAGCAGAGCGTCGTCATCCACAAGGCGAGCCGGATGAGCAACCGCCCGCAGGAGATCGCGTTCGCCCTGCCGCCCGCCCAGGTGGGCGCGACGATCGGCGATGTGCGGCGCAACGCGATGTGGAGCTCGTTCCGGGTGCTGCTGCCCGGGCAGACGAAGCCGACGCGGATGAACGTGCACCGGATCTGGCGGGGCGAGATGGATCACCTGCTCGGTCTGCTGACGGGCCGGCAGACGCCTACCCGATAGAGGCCTTGACCGCCCGCACCAGCGCCTGGGCCCGGGGGTCCGCCGTGACGCCCTTGCGCATGCCGTTGGTGACGTAGCCGAGGGCGATGCCGGACTCCGGGTCGGCGAAGCCGAGCGAGCCGCCCCGGCCGGGATGGCCGAAGGAGCCGGGGGCGAGCAGCGGGGACGCGGGGCCGTGGAGCATGTAGCCGAGGCCGAAGCGGGTGGAGACCACCAGGACCCGGTCGGGGCCGGCGGACTCCTCGGTGCGGGCCATCGCGAGGGTCGCGGGCGCGAAGAGGCGGTGCCCGTCCACGGGGCCGAGCGTCGCCGCGTAGAAGCGGGCCAGGGCTCGGGCGGTGGAGATGCCCGCGGAGGCGGGGAGTTCGGCGGCGCGGTACGCCGGGTCGTTCTCGTCCGGTGCCGGGTCGATGACGCGGAAGGCGCGGCGCGTGAGCGAGTCCGGGTCGGCGTAGGCGTCGGCGACCGAGCGCTTGGGTCGGAGCTTGAGCGCCCCGCCGTCGGCCGGTTCCCCGACCGGGCCGGTACGGCCGACCCGGTGGGCCTCGTCGACCGGAAGGCCGACCCACAGGTCGAGGCCGAGCGGGCGGGCGATCTCCTCGGCGACCCAGCGGCCTATGGAGCGGCCGGTGACCCGCTGGACGAGGGCGCTCAGCAGGAAGCCGTACGTGTGCGCGTGGTAGCCGTGGTCGGTGCCCGGCTCCCAGGCCGGTGCCTGGGCGGCGATGGCGTCCGACGCCACGGCGAGGTCGGCCGCCTCCGCCAGGGTCAGGGGCCGGTCCAGGACCGGGACGCCCGCCTGGTGCGACAGCAGGTGGCGCACCAGCGCCCGCTCCTTGCCCGCCGCCTTGAACTCCGGCCAGTACGTGCCGACCGGGGCGTCCAGGTCCAGCTGCCCGCGCTGGTGCAGCAGCAGCGGTACGGCGGCGGCGACGCCCTTGGTGGCCGAGCGGACGACCTGGGCGGTGTCCACGGCCCATGGGGCGGTCCCGTCGACGTCACGCGTGCCCGCCCACAGGTCGACGACCTTGCGGCCGTCCCGGTAGACGGCGACCGCCGCGCCCCGCTCGCCGCGCTGCTGGAAGTTGCGCAGGAACGCGTCCCTGACCGGCTCGAAACCCGCCTGCACCGTGCCCTGGATGTCCTGGACGTCCACGCTCCCACGCTCCTTACCCGTTCGTTCACCCCATGGTGCAACGCGCTACCGCGCGGCCGGCTTCCGGGTGGGCCTCGCGGCCGGGTCGAAGCCGAAGGGCAGCTCCAGGCGGTGCCGGCGCATCAGTTCCTCGTCCCCGAGCAGTTCGCTCGTCGGTCCGTCGGCCGCGATCACGCCCTCGCTCAGCACCACCGCGCGGGGGCACAGTTCGAGGGCGTACGGCAGGTCGTGGGTGACCATCAGGACGGTCACGTCCAATGAGCGGAGGATGTCGGCGAGTTCGCGGCGCGAGGCCGGGTCCAGGTTGGAGGACGGCTCGTCGAGGACGAGGATCTCCGGCTCCATCGCGAGGACGGTCGCCACCGCGACCCGCCGCCGCTGGCCGAAGGACAGGTGGTGCGGGGGCCGGTCGGCGTACCTCTCCATGCCGACCCGGGCGAGGGCCTGGTGCACGACCGCCTCCAGCTCGGGGCCGCGCAGTCCGGCCGCCGCCGGGCCGAAGGCGACGTCCTCGCGCACGGTCGGCATGAACAGCTGGTCGTCCGGGTCCTGGAAGACGATGCCGACCCGGCGGCGGATCTCCGCGAGGTTGGCCTTGGCGACGGGCAGCCCGGCGACGGTCACCGTCCCGGCGCCGCCGGTGAGGATGCCGTTGAGGTGGAGCACCAGGGTGGTCTTGCCGGCGCCGTTGGGGCCGAGCAGGGCGACCCGTTCGCCGCGTTCGACGGTCAGGTCGACGCCGAACAGCGCCTGGTGGCCGTCGGGGTAGGCGTACGCGAGGCCGCGGACGTCGAGCGACGGCACGAAACTGAGACTCATAGCGTCCATCCCAGCAGACAGATGAGCAGGGCGGTGAGCGGGAGGGCGGCGGCCGACGACCACTGCGCCCGGGATGCGGTGACCTCGTCGATGACCGGCATGGAACCGGCGTACCCCCGGCTCACCATCGCCAGGTGGACGCGTTCGCCGCGCTCGTAGGAGCGGATGAACAAGGCGCCCGCCGACTTCGCGAGCACCCCCCAGTGCCGTACGCCCTTCGCCTCGAAGCCGCGCGAGCGCCGGGCGATCGACATGCGCCGCATTTCGTCGGTGATGAGGTCGCCGTACCGGATCATGAAGGAGGCGATCTGCACGAGGAGGGGCGGGAGCTTCAGCCGTTGCAGGCCGAGCAGCAGGGCCCGCAGCTCGGTGGTGGCGGCGAGCAGCACGGACGCGGCGACGCCCAGGGTGCCCTTGGCGAGCACGTTCCAGGCGTCCCACAGGCCCGGTACGGAGACGGAGACGCCGAGGAGCTGCGTCTGCTCGCCGGGCACCACGAACGGCATCAGGAACGCGAACGCGACGAACGGCACCTCGATCACCAGGCGCCGCAGCACGAACCCCGGCGACACCCGCGCCACCGCCGCGACCGCGCCGAGCAGCACGGCGTACGCGGCGAAGGCCCACACCGCCTCGCGGGGGGTGGAGACGACGACCACGACGAAGCAGAAGACGGCGGCGAGCTTGCAGTGCGGCGGCAGCCGGTGCACGGGCGAGTGCCCGTGCCGGTAGAGCTTGTGGGAGTGGCCGGCGCCCATGTCAGACGGTTTCCTCGGTACGGGCGTCGTCCGTACGGCGGCGGCGTACCGCCCAGAAGACGCCCGTACCGGCCAGGACGGTCGCGCCCACGCCGATGGTGCCCGCCAGCCCCCCGGACAGGCGGGCGTCGGTGAGGCCGCTGACGCCGTAGTCGGCGAGCGGCGAGTCGGCGGTGGCGTGCTCCTCGACCTTCCGGTCGATGCCCTGGTCGGCGGCGACCTTCTCCAGGCCGTCGGGGCTGGCGGAGGCGTAGAAGGAGACGAATCCGGCCAGGACGAGGGCGGCGGCGAGGCCGGTGGCCCAGACCTTCTTCGTGGACCGGGCGGTCACCGGTTCCACCGGCGCCGGGGTCGCGTCGACCAGCTCGCCGCCCACCCGCAGCTTCAGCGGCGTGGTCAGGCCGCGCGCCCCGTACACCAGGTCCGGCCGGACGGCGATGACGGCACCGACGGTGGCCGTGGTGATCAGCGCCTCGCCGATACCGATCAGGACATGGACGCCGACCATGGCGGTGAGGACCTTGGCCAGGGGTACGTCGGTGGTCCCGCCGACCGCGTAGACGGCCGTGAACGCGGCGGCCGCGGCCGGTACGGACACCAGCGAGGCGACGAACGAGGCGACGGTCACCGACCGGCGGGTCCGCGGCAGGACCTTCACCAGGCCGCGGAAGAGCCCGTACGCGACGAGGACGGTCACCGCGCCCATGACCGTGATGTTGACGCCGAGCGCGGTGAGCCCGCCGTCCGCGAACAGGACGCCCTGCATCAGCAGGACCACCGCGATACACAGCACCCCGGTCCAGGGCCCCACCAGGATCGCGGCCAGCGCGCCGCCCAGGAGGTGCCCGCTGGTTCCGGCCGCCACGGGAAAGTTCAGCATCTGCACGGCGAAGATGAACGCCGCGACCAGCCCGGCGAGCGGCGCGGTCCGCTCTCCCCCGTGGCCCTCGGCACGGCTGGTGCCCCCGAGCTCCTTCCGCGCTCCGCGCAGGCTGACCGCGACGGCGCCGGCGGCGACGAGACCGGCGGCCGCGGAGACCGGCGCGTTGATGAATCCGTCGGGGACATGCATGCGGGGACCGCTTTCGGACAGGCGGACAGGAACGGCTTCGATGATGGGTCCTTTTGCGAACGACTTGCAAGAGCGTCCACATCACAGAAGCGGGCGGGGGCGCGTACTGCGGAATGGTGGGACATTAGAGACAAACGAGGCGATCGTGAGGAGTCGGCCGATGTATCCCGCTGAGGAAGGTGTCGTAGTCCACACCAAGGCCCTGATCGTGACCGACGGTCCTCTCTCCCGCCCTGTGCCCGTCGCGATCCGCTACGAGCCGAGCACCCCTGAGCCCGTCGTCCAGCTGTGCTTCCCGGGCGGCACCGAGTGGAGCTTCCCCCGCGCGCTGCTGGAGACCGGCCTGCGCGCCCCCGCCCGGGACGGTGACATCGGGATCTGGCCGTGCGGCCGCGTGCAGACGATCGTGGAGTTCCACGCCCCGGAGGGCGTGGCCGTGGTGCAGTTCGACTCCTCGGCGCTGCTGCGCTTCCTCCGGCGCTCGTACGCCGCCACCTCGTCGCCCGTCACCCGCTGACGAACGCGCCGGGCGCGGTCGGCGCGCTGTGACATGGATGCGCCCGGGGCCGCCGTCCCCACGGCGGTCCCGGGCGCGTAGGCCGTCTCCGGCCCGCCCGGGGCGGCGGCTCCGATCGAGCGGCCGCCCCGGAGTTCTCCTCAGGCGCGGACGAGCTCCCGCTCGCCGCCCTCGGGGGCTTCGGAGGCCAGTTCCTTGCGCAGGCCCTCGCCCTCGACGTCCACGTTCGGCAGGGCGCGGTCCAGCCGGCGCGGCAGCCACCAGGCCTTGCTGCCCAGCAGGGCGAGCACGGCGGGAACGATCGCCATCCGCACCACGAACGCGTCGAAGAAGACGGCGACCGCGAGTCCGAACCCGATCATCTTCACCATCTGCTCGCTGGAGCCGATGAAGCCGGCGAACACCGCGATCATGATCACGGCGGCGGCCGTGACGACCCGCGCCCCGTGCCGGAAGCCGGTCACGATCGCCTCGCCGGGCCGTTCCCCGTGGACGTACGCCTCACGCATCCGGGTGACGAGGAAGACCTCGTAGTCCATCGCCAGGCCGAAGACGACGCCCACCATGAAGATCGGCATCATGCTCATGATCGGGCCGGTCTGCTCGACGCCGAAGAGCGACCCGAGCCAGCCCCACTGGAACACGGCCACGACGGCGCCGAGGGCGGCGACCACCGACAGCAGGAAGCCGAGCGCGGCCTTGAGCGGCACCAGCACCGACCGGAAGACCACCATCAGCAGCAGGAAGGCGAGGCCGACGACGAGCGCCAGGTAGGGAAGGAGCGCGTCGTTCATCTTCTGCGAGAAGTCGATGTTCATCGCGGTCGCGCCCGTGACCAGCACGTCGTCACCGGTGGTGTCGCGGATCGAGCGGACCAGGTTCTCCGTCTCGGCGGAGGAGGGGCGGTCCTTCGGTACGACGGTGATGATCGAGGTGTCGCCGGGCCTTGTTGGGGGTGGCCGGGGTGACGGCCGCGACCCCGTCCAGGCCCTTGATGTCGGTGACGGTACGGTCCGCGGCGGCCTTGTCGCCATCGACGACGACCATCAGCGGGCCGTTGGAGCCCGGCCCGAAACCGTCCGACAGCAGGTCGTAGGCGCGGCGCTGGCTGGTGGAGGTCGGCTGGGCGCCGTCGTCGGGCAGGCCCATCTCCAGCGACGCCGCCGGGACGGCGATCGCGCCGAGGCCGAGGACGCCGACGAGCAGTACGGCGACCGGGCGGCGCAGCACGAAGCGGGCCCAGCGGGTGCCCATGTTGGGCTTGTCCTCGCCGGCCGGCCGGGGGTTCCTGCGGGCCTTGCGGCCGACGACGCTCCCCCAGCTACCGCTGGGAGGTACCCCCATGCCCGCGTAGCCGAGCAGCGCCGGGATGAGGGTGAGGGCGATCAGGACGGCGATGAGGACCGTACCGGCCGCCGCGAAGCCCATCTTCGTCAGCATCGGGATGTTGACGACGGCGAGGCCCGCCAGGGCGATGACCACGGTGAGGCCCGCGAAGACGACGGCGGAGCCCGCCGTGCCGACGGCCCGTCCGGCCGCCTCCTCCTGCTCGCGGCCCTCGGTCAGCTCGGCGCGGTAGCGGGAGACGATGAACAGCGCGTAGTCGATGCCGACCGCGAGGCCGATCATCATCGCGAGGGTGGAGGTGGTGGAGCCGAGGTCCAGGACGGAGGCGAGAGCAGTGATCGTGGAGACGCCGATGCCGACGCCGATGATCGCGGTGAGCAGCGGCAGCCCGGCCGCGACCAGGGACCCGAAGGTGATGACGAGGACGATCCCGGCGACGATCACGCCGATGATCTCGCCCGCCCCGGTCTCCGGGGCGGTCTGCAGGGCGTCGCCGCCGATCTCGACGGTGAGCCCGCTCTTGCGCGCCTCCTCACCGGCCTCCTTCAGCGCCTGGCGCGTCGCGTCGGTCAGCTCCATGCCGCTGACCTTGTAGGACACCTGCACGTAGGCGATGGCGCCGTCCCGCGAGACCGCCTGGACGGTGTACGGGTCGGTGACGTTCGCGACCTGGTCGGAGCCGCTCTTCAGCTCACCGACGGCCTTGCCGACCGTGGCCTTGTTGGCCGGGTCGGTCATCTTCCGGCCCTCGGGGGCCTTGAAGACGACACGGGCGGTGGCGCCGTCGGCACCGGCGGCCGGGAAGCGCTCTTCGAGCAGGTCGAAGGCCTTCTGCGCCTCCGTACCCGGTATGGAGAAGGAGCTGGACGTCGCGACGGGTGCGGAGGCGGCGCCGACGCCGGCGAGCGCCAGCAGTGCGACCCATATGAGGGCCACGAGATGGCGGCACCGGAAGGCGGACCGGCCGAGTCGGTAGAGGAACGTTGCCACGGGGGCGTCTCCCGGTGATGAGTGGGACAAGGACATGGGGAGTCGGCCCGACAGCGTGAGCGGTACGTGTCAGGTGTTGCTGGGTCGTACGGGGTGTACGTGGTGGCGCTGGTGGTGCGGTGGAGTGTCAGACGCCCAGGGCGGGGAGGACCACGGCGTCGACGTAATCGGTGAGGAAGGCCTGGTCGACCGGGCGGTCCTCGATGAAGGGCCGGGCGACGAAGGCGCCGATGACCATGTGCGGGACGAGCTTCAGCGCCGGGTTGTCCGCGGCGACCTCACCGCGCCGCACCGCGCGGCCCAGTACCTCGGCGAGCCCGGTCATCTCGGGTTCGACGAGCAGCTCGCGCAGCGCCTGGAGCAGGTCGGGGTTGTCGTGGACGGCATGGGCGAGGCCCCGCATCAGCGCGGAGTCCCGCTCCATCTGGCAGTCGTCGGAGCGCGCGAGGATCTCGTGGAAGTCGCCGCGCAGAGAGCCGGTGTCGATCCCGGAGATGTCGACCGGCTTGTTGTGCCGCAGGGCGTGGGCGACCAGCTCGGGCTTGCTCCCCCACTGGCGGTAGAGGGTGGCCTTGCTGGAGCGGGTGCGGGCGGCGACGGCGTCCATGGTGAGGGCGTCGTAACCGACCTCGCGGAGCAGGGCGAGCACGGCTTCGTACAGCTCGGCCTCGCGCTCCGGGGTGAGCCTGCCGCGTGCCATGCCTTCGGCTCCCATCGAGACGAAACGGTTTCGTACACATACGAGCCTACGACAGCCCGCTGCGAAACGAAACTGTTTCGTACGTGGACTGGATCACGTGATCGGGTTGCCGGGCCCCCCGAGCGCGGAAAGCATGACTGTGTGAGCAGCGACGGCGCATACCTCCGCTATCCCCACCTCCACGACGGCCTGCTGTGCTTCGCGGCCGAGGACGACCTGTGGGTCGCGCCCCTGGCCCCCGAGGGCGATCCGCCCGGCCGTGCCTGGCGCGTGACGGTCGACCGGACGCGCGTGGGACACCCGCGCTTCTCGCCGGACGGGCGGCACATCGCGTACACGACCTGGCGCAGCCTGGACCCGGAGATCCACCTGGCGCCGGTCGACGGCGGGCCCGCGCGCCGGCTGACCTACTGGGGATCGCTCGACACGCGCGTGTGCGGCTGGACGCCGGACGGCGAGATCCTGGCCGTCGCCTCGCACGGTCAGCCGTTCTCGCACTTCTCGTGGGCCTACAAGGTCCCGGTCGACGGCTCCCCCGGCGGGCGCCTGCCCTGGGGGCCGGTCTCCGACATCGCGGTCGCGGACGTCGACGGCAAGCACCTCACCCTCCTGCTGACCGGCAAGCCGCCGCACGAGCCCGCCGCGTGGAAGCGGTACTGGGGCGGGGCGACGGGGCGGCTGTGGCTGCACGGGGAGCGGCTGCTGCCGGACCTCGAGGGCCACCTGGACTGCGCGATGTTCGTGGACGGCCGGATCGCCTTCCTCTCCGACCACGAGGGCGTCGGCAACCTCTACTCGTGCCTCCCGGACGGCACCGACCTCCGGCGCCACACCGACCACGACGACTTCTACGCCCGGCACGCCTCCTCCGACGGGCGCCGCGTCGTCTACCAGTGCGCCGGCGACCTGTGGATCGTGGACGCCCTGACGCCCGACTCCGAGCCCCGGAAGCTGGCGGTACGGCTCGGCGGCCCCCGCGCCGGGCGGCGCACGTACCAGGTGCCCGCGGCGAACAACGTGGACGCCGTGTCGGTGGACGAGACGGGCCGGGCCAGCGCCGTCTCCGTACGCGGCAGCCTGTACTGGCTCACCCACCGGGACGGGCCCGCCCGGACGATCGCCGACACCCCGGGCGTGCGGGTGCGGATGCCGGAGATGCTCGGCAGCAGCGGGCGGATCGCGTACGTCACCGACGCCGAGGGCGAGGAGGCCGTCGAGGTGGCCCACCTGCCGCGGGCGAGCGGCGACCGCCGGCCGAGGCGGCTCGCGGCCGGCGGACTGGGGCACGTCACGGAGATGGTGGCCGACCCGGACGGCGAGCGGCTGGCCATCGCGTCGAACGACGGACGGCTGCTGCTGCTGGACGTGCCGGAGGAGTCCGGCGAGCCCGGGGGCTCCGAGGAGCCGGACGGCGAGCCGGGCAGCGGGCCGGAGGGTCAGCCGGACGCCGAGCCGGGCAGCGGGCCGGAGGGCGGGCCGGCCCATGGGCTGACGGAGCTGATCCGCTCGATCAACGGCCCCGTGCGGGACATGGCGTTCTCCCCCGACGGCGCCTGGCTCACCTGGTCGCACCCGGGCATCGGGCGGTCGCTGCGCCAGATCAAGATCGCCCGGATCAAGGACCGGACGATCGTGGACGTCACCAACGGCCGTTTCGAGGACGAGAGCCCGGTGTTCACCAGGGACGGCCGCTACCTCGCCTTCCTGTCCTGGCGGGGCTTCGACCCGGTGTACGACGTCCACACCGGGGACCTGTCCTTCCCGCTCGGCTGCCGCCCCTACCTCGTGCCCCTCGCCTCCACCACGCCGTCCCCGTTCGCGCTGTCGCCCGAGGGGCGGCCGGCGGCGGGCGGACTGGACCTCGCGGAGGAGGCGACGGAGGGCGACGGGACGGTGGTCGTCGAGTTCGAGGGGCTGGAGAACCGGGTGACGCCCTTCCCGGTCGCCGCCTCCAAGTACTCGTCCCTGCACCCGGTGAGCGGCGGTGGCCTGGTGTGGCTGCGGTGGCCCATCTCGGGCGCGCTGGGCGAGACGTTCGTCAACCCGGCCGACACCTCCGGGCGGCCCACCCTCGAACACTTCAACCTCGCGAAGGCCCGCAGGACCGAGCTGGTCGACCACCTCGACTGGTACGCCGTGAGCGGCGACGGGACACGGCTCGTCGTGGTCGACGAGGGCGACCTGCGGGCGGTCCCGGCGACCGAGCCCGGCGACAGCGACTCCACCGTGTACGTCGACTCCCGCCGCATCCTGCACGAGGTGGACCCGGGCGCGGAATGGCGCCAGGCGTACGACGAGGCGGGGCGGATCATCCGCGCCTACTTCTGGGACCCGGGCATGAGCGGCATCGACTGGGACGCCGTCCTCGACCAGTACCGCCCGCTCGTCGAACGGGTCGCCTCGCCCGACGAGTTCGCCGACCTGCTGCGGGAGGTGCTCGGCGAGCTGGGCACCTCGCACGCGTACGTCACGCCCGCGCGCCGCAACGAGGGCCCGCCGCACTACCAGCGCGCCCAGGGCCTGCTGGGGGCCAACTTCGTGTGCCGGGACGGCGGGTGGGTGGTGAAGCGGATCCTCCCGGGCGAGTCGTCCGACTCCAAGGCGCGTTCCCCGCTGGCCGGTACGGGCATCCGGGAGGGCGCGGTCCTCACCCACGTGGACGGCCGCCCGGTGGACCCCGTGGCGGGCCCGTACCCGCTGCTGGCCGGGGCGGGCGGGACGACGGTCGAGCTGACGTTCCGCCCCGCCGGGGGCGAGGGCCGCCCGCGGCGGGTGGCCGTCGTGCCGCTGGTCGACGAGCGGCCGCTGCGGTACCAGGACTGGGTCGCCAAGCGCCGGGAGGTGGTGCGGGAGCTGAGCGGCGGCAAGTGCGGATACCTGCACATCCCTGACATGGGCGGCTCGGGGTGGGCCCAGTTCAACCGGGACCTGCGGATGGAGGTGGCCCGGCCCGCCCTGATCGTGGACGTCCGGGGCAACGCGGGCGGGCACATCAGCGAGCTCGTCGTCGAGAAGCTCACCCGGAGGATCCTGGGCTGGGACCTCACGCGGGGCGCCCAGCCCGTCTCGTACGCGTCGAGCGCCCCGCGCGGCCCGGTCGTCGCGCTCGCGGACGAGGCCACGGCGTCGGACGGCGACATGATCACGGCCGCGTTCAAACTGCTGGGCCTCGGCCCCGTGGTCGGGCAGCGCACCTGGGGCGGTGTCGTCGGCATGACGGGCCGCCACCGGCTGGGGGACGGCACGGTGATCACGGTGCCGATGAACGCGGCCTGGTTCGACGAGTACGGCTGGTCCGTCGAGAACCACGGCGTGGCCCCCGACATCGAGATCCTGCGCACCCCGCTCGACTGGGCGGAGGGCCGCCACCGCCAGCTCGCGGACGCGGTGGAGGTCGCGCTCGACCTGCTGTCCACCCACCCGGCCTCCCGCCCCCCGGACTACTCCCAGGTCCCCTCCCTGGCCCGGCCGAAGCTCCCCCCGAGGCCGAACTCCTGAGGGCCGGGGCGCCTTCCCTGACAGCGAGAGGTCGCACAGCCGCCGGTATTCGGGGCGGGGTGAAGCCCGGCGCGGCCTGCTGTGCCCGGGTGAACCGGACGACGCGCGCGCCGGCCTCAAGGAGCTGATCAGGAGCACCGGCGGTACCTTGCCCCGACCCCCACCGCGCCGGGGCGCGGCAGCTCCCACCGCGCAAGGGCGCACCCGGCGTCCCGGGTGCGCCCTCACAGTGGCCGCGTCGTCAGACGTCCATCGGGTCCCGCGGCATGCCCTGCGCGTCCTGCAGGCCCTGCCGCCGCTCGTCGCGCGGCTGGCGGTCCTTCTGCTGGCCCTTCTGCTGGCCCTTCTGCGTACGCTCCTGCGCCTCGCGCTTCGCGTCCTGGGCCCGGCGCTTGGCCTGGTCCTTCATCTCCTGCGCCTTGTCGTTGAACTGGTCTGCGATACCCATCGAGGTTTCTCCTGAAAGGGTGTGGGGGACTGCGGGAGCCGCGATCGGCTCCCGGCGTCGACCAGCCTGACACGCCCGGACATAGCGCGCATTTCGATCAAGCGGTGACGGTTCAGTCACTCTGCGTACGCGCCAGTTCGTCCGCCGCGCCGCCCGCCCCGACCAGCCCCTTCCGCACATTCGCCAGCCGCGGCTCGAAGCGCCGCATCTCGCGCTGCCCGACGGTGGCGATGAGCCCCGGCAGGTAGCCGCGCACCGACTGCATGCCCCGCAGCCACCACTGCGCGTACACGTGGGCCGAGCGCCGCTCGATGCCCGCGACGATCCGGTCCACCGCCGGGCCCAGCGGGTACGTACGGTTCGACGGCCACGGCAGCCGCTGCCGCAACTCCCGCATCACGTCGTCCTCGTCGGCGCCGCGCACCATGTCGGTGTCGGTCCACGACAGGTAGCCCACGCCGACCCGCACGCCCTTGTAGCCGACCTCCGCGCGCAGGCTGTGCGCGAACGCCTCCACGCCCGACTTGGACGCGCAGTAGGCGGTCATCATCGGCGCCGGGGTGATCGCCGCCAGCGACGCGATCTGGAGGAAGTAGCCCCGGCTCTCCATCAGCACCGGCAGGAACGCCCGCCCCGTCACCGCGCCGCCGATCAGATTGACCTCGATGACCCGCCGCCATGCGACGGGGTCGGAGTCCACGAACGGACCGCCCGCCGCCACGCCCGCGTTGGCGACGACGATGTCCACCTTGCCGAAGCGCTCCTTCACCTCACTCGCCACCTGGGCCATCGCCTCGTGGTCGGTGACGTCGACGTGCCACCAGTCGCTCTCGGTGTGCAGCCGCCCGGAGACCTCCTTCAGCAACTCCGGTTCCAGGCCCAGCAGCGCGACCTTCGCGCCCCGCGCGGACAGCTTGCGCGCCAGCAGTTCGCCGACACCCCGCGCCCCGCCCGTGACGACGGCGACCTGTCCCTCCAGGCTCACCCTGCTCATGCCACTTCCTCCTGCTCGGTACGGGCGTACGTCGTCACCAGGGCGCGGATCCGGGCCGTCACGGCCTCCGGCGCCTCGACCGGCGTCATGTGCCCGACGCCCGCCAGTTCCTCCAGCCCGACGCACTCGGGCAGCGCGGCGGCCAAAGCCCGCGCGTGCACGGGCGGCGTGAGCCGGTCGGCGGTACCGACGAGCACGGCCGTCGGCACGGTCAACTCCCGTACGCCCGACTCGACATCGAGCTCGGCGAGCACGTGCGACCACGCCACCCGCACCGCGCGCGGGCAGGCGTGCACGATCCGGGCGCACTCCGCGACCCGCTCGGCGGCCGAACCGGGGCCCATCGTGGCGTACTTGAGGAGGGCCTTCGACACGGGGGTCACCGGCCCGAGGGGCGCCCGGGCGCCCAGCACGGCACGGGTCAGCCGGGTCCGCAGCCGGCCGGCCCGCAGCGGCAGCACCAGCGACTCGGCGGCCAGCCGCGAGGGGCCCGTGCTGCACAGCAGGACGGCCGCCGCGTGCTCGCGCAGCCCCCGTCGCCCTGCGGCGGCCATGAGCGTCATACCGCCCATGGAGTGCCCGGCGAGCACGACCTTCTCACCCGGCGCCAGCGTGGCGGCCAGCACGGCCTCCAGGTCGTCGGCGAGGGCGTCCGTCGAGTACCCGGACCGCCCCACCGCGGGCGTGCGCCCGTGACCGCGCTGGTCGTAGACGATCACCCGGTGGTCGGCGGACAGGTCCCGTATCTGGGCGGCCCAGAACTCCGTCGAGCAGGTCCAGCCGTGGGCCAGCACCACCGCCGGGGCGCCGTCGGGCCCGTACACCTCGACGTGCAGCGTCGATCCGTCGGCGGAGACGGCGGGGACGATCCTCATGCCGCGGCCTCCTTCGGCTTCGCGGCCCGGAGCGAGCGGGCGCGGACGACCTCGTACTCCGACAGGTCCACCGCCCGTGTCGCCCGCCGGAACTCGGACGTCGTGCCCGGCCACAGCGTGGTGTTGCGTCCGTTGGCGTCCAGGTACCAGCTGTCGCAGCCACCCGCCTTCCACACCGTCCGCTCCATCCGGGCCTGTACGCGCCGGTTCCACGCGGCGACCGCCGAGGGACGGGCGGCGAGGGCGGCACGCTCGCCGAGCAGGTTCAGCTGCCGCAGGTAGCTGGCCATGTAGTTCAGCTGTGACTCGATCATGAGGATCATGGAGGAGTTCCCGAGGCCGGTGTTCGGCCCGATGATCGTCATCCAGTTGGGGAACCCGGCTGCGGTCGCGCCGCGCAGCGACTCCATGCCGTCCTTCCACGCCTCGGCGAGCGTGATGCCGTCCGCGCCCACCACACGCTCGGCGATCGGCATGTCGGTGACGCGGAACCCGGTGCCGAAGATGATGGCGTCGACCTCGGCCTCCGTCCCGTCGGCGGCGACGACGGCCGAGCCGCGCACCTCCGCCAGCCCGGAGGCGACGACGTCCACATTGGGCTGCGCCAGGGCCGGGTAGTACTCGCTGGACAGCAGGATCCGCTTGCAGCCGATGCGGTACGAGGGGGTCAGCTTGGCCCGCAGCGCGGGGTCCTTGATGGCCCTGGCCATGTTGGACTTGGCGATCGACTCGACCAGCCGCAGTTCGTTCGGCCGCTTGGTGAACGCGCTGACCTGCAACTCCCGGATACCCCAGAGCAGTCCGCGCCGCGCCTTCCCGGTGAACGGCAGCTGCCGGTGCAGCCACCGCTCGGCGCCGCTGATGGGGCGGTCCATGCGGGGCATGACCCAGGCCGGAGTGCGCTGGAACAGCGTCAGCCGGCCGGCCTTCGGCTGGATCGCCGGCACGATCTGGATGGCGGAGGCGCCGGTGCCGATCATGGCGACGCGCTTGCCGGTCAGGTCGTAGTCGTGGTCCCAGCGGGCGGAGTGGAAGACCTTGCCGCCCGCCTCCTCGAAGGCGGCGAGCCCCGGGATGTCCGGGATCCTGGGGTCGGACAGCGGACCGGTCGCGGAGACGACGACGTCGGCGGTGAGCGTCCCGCCGGAGGTCTCGATCTCCCACCGGAGCTCGTCGTTGTCCCAGCGCATCATCAGCACCTCGTGGTTCAGGCGGATGTGCGGGCGCAACTGGAAGGTGTCGGTGACGTGCTCCAGGTAGGCGCGGATGTGCCGCTGCCCGGAGAAGGTGCGCGGCCAGTCGGGGTTGGGCGCGAAGGAGAACGAGTAGAGGTGTGACGGTACGTCACAGGCACAGCCGGGGTAGCTGTTGTCGCGCCAGGTGCCGCCGACGGAGTCGGCCCGCTCAAGGACGACGAAGTCGGTGATCCCCTCGCGGCGCAGCCGGACGGCGGCTCCGAGGCCGCCGAATCCGGATCCGATCACCGCCACTCGTACATGCTCGTGCTGGCTCATGCCGCCTCCGCATCGGAAATCCGAGATCCGCAATACTCTGCCAGCAATCACTGGCACGGTTGTTGGGAGAGTAGAGCAGGTCCTTACCGAGCGGTAGGGGTCGGGCCAAGGAAGTTACCGGCGGTACGACATAAGGTTGCGGACGTGACGAACCAGCGGGCGAACGGGCGGGCGGACGAACCTGCGGACGGCCGGACGAACAGCCGGACGAACGACCGGAAGAGCAACCGCCCCGCACAGGGACCGACGCACGCCGACGGGGACGGACCGGCCCACCGGGCCGCCGACACCCGCGAGTACCGCATGGAGGAGCTGGCCGAAGAGGCCGGCATCACCGCCCGCACCCTGCGCTTCTACCGCGAGCGCGGCCTGATACCACCGCCCCGCCGCGAGGGCCGCATCGCCTGGTACGGGCCCCGCCACCTGGCCCGGCTGCGGACGATCGCCGCCCTGCTGGAACGGGGCCACACCCTCAACGGCATCGCCGACCTTGCCGCCGCCTTCGAGAGCGGACGCGACGTCGGCGAGGTGCTCGGGCTCGGCGAACCGACCGAGGAGGAGCCGGTCCGGCTCACCCCCGAGGAACTGGCCGACCACTTCGGCGACCAGGTCACACCCGAGAACTTCGCCGCCGCCCTGGAGCTCGGCTACCTGGCCACCGACGGCGAGGAGATCGTCCACGTCAGCCGCCGCCTGCTGGAGGTCTCGGCCGCCCTCGTCAAGGAGGGCGTCCCGCTGTCCGCGGTCCTGGCCGCCGCGGCGCGTGTCCGGGAACACGCCGACGGCCTCGCAGCCCTCTTCGCCGAGCTGCTGCACACCCACGCGGTGAGTGACGCCGATGTCGTACGGCTGCGCCCGCTGGCGAAGAGCGTGGTGGAGGCGGAGGTCTCGATGGCCCTGGACCGCCGCCTGCGCGCCCTCAGGCAGTAGCGCGCGGCGCGCGGGGCGCCCGGATCAGCAGCACCGCCGGTACGAGGCCGAGCAGCATGGGCGTCGGCTCCAGGATCGCCGCCGCCACCAGACACCAGGCGCCCAGCAGCCAGCCGACCGACCGCGGCACCGCGACCCGGCGGCGGGCCAGGTGGGCGACGAGCACACCCAGCAGGAGCATCGGGACCGCGAAGCTCCCCAGGACGAACCAGAACGCACCGACGGCACCGCCCGGGTGCACGAACTCGTCGCGCGGCAAACCCCAGAGCGCGCCGGTGAACCACTCGTCGAGGTACCGCGTGTTCTGCGCACCCGTGACGACCAGGTGCAGGGCACCCAGCGCCACCAGTATCCGTCCCGCCCACAGAGCAGCCATGTCCGCCATCCCCCTTTACGGTACCGATAGTTTCGGAACTGTAAGTACCGTATCATGGGGCACATGGCACGCCCCAGGGACAGCAGGGTGGACGAAGCGATCCTCCGCACCACCCGCGAACTTCTCTCCACCCACGGATACGGCGGACTGACGGTGGACGCCGTGGCGCAGCGCGCGGGCATCGGGAAGGCGGCGATCTACCGGCGGTACAGCACCAAACAGGACATGGTGTTCGCGGCGGCGGTGCACACCCCGGACCTCCCGCCGCCCCCGGACACCGGCTCCCTGCGAGGCGACCTGGCGGCCCTCGCCCAGGAGATCGTCGACCACATGGCGACCCCCGCCGCGGCCGCCGCCGTGCCGGGCCTGCTCGCCGACGTGGGCGCCTCCTCGGACCTCGCCGCCCGCATCCACGACACCTTCGTCGTGCGCGAGCAGGAGGTCGTCACCGCGGTCCTGGAGCGCGCGGTGGAGCGGGGCGAGCTGCCCGCCGTTCCGGATGTGGCGCTGGTCCACGCGCTGCTCACCGGCCCGGTGTTCACCACGCTCTACGTACAGCACCGCCGGCCGGACGGTGTGGCGGCACGGCTGGGTTCGCTCGTCGCACACGCGCTCCTGGCAGAAGCGGACGCCGACGCTGCGGCTGACGGCGGCACGGACGCCGGTACCGACCCCGGCACCGCGCTGGACACGGCCGCCGCACCCGCCGCATCCGGCACGCCCGGCCGGGCGCAGGGCGAGGGCCGCCACCACCGCGCCTTGTAGATGCCCCCGTCCGCCAGCCGGTAGCTCCCGGCCGGCCGGTGCACCGCCACGTGCCGGGTCCACCAGGTCTCCCCCAGGCCCCGTTCCGGCACCGTCGAGATCACCTGGCCGGTGGCCGGGTCGTCCCCCACCGCCTTGACCCGCGCCCGGCTGATCCCCGCCGCGCCCGGGAAGTCCCGCAGGAACTGCCCGGTGCTCTTCACGTACTGGTACACGGCCGAGCCGCTGCTCACCCACAGCCGGTCCGGGTCGCCCGCCACCTGCCCCAGGTCGTGGCCGTGCGGACTCGGCAGCCGCGCCTCGTAGGACTCGTCGAGGGTCGGCTCCGCCGCCGTACCGCCCACCCTCAGCGCCACCAGCCGGTCCCCGCCCAGCGCCCACAGCACCCGCCGCCCGGCGTCCCACTGGAGCCCGTGGGCGTCCTTCAGCCGGTACGTCGCATACGGCACGTCCGCGCGCCCCCGGGAGGCCGAGGCCGCGTAGAGCCGTACGACGCCGCCGGTGCTGCCCGCCACGGCGACATTGCCGTCCGGCAGCAGCTCGATGCTGTGCGGGTTGTCGCGGATGGTGCCCGGCGAGAGCGTCGCGCCCCAGTACCGCTCGCCCGACGGGTGGGCGACCACCGCCGCGAAGCCGTACGAGGCCACGGTCAGCACATACGTCCGGCCGCGCCACGTCCGCACCTTGGCCTCACTCGGGTGCACCCAGCTGACGTCCGGCTCCAGGTCCGCGTACCGGGCGTCCCCGACCGGCGAGAACGCCCACTTCACGACCGCCGGATCAGCGCCCGGGTCCCAGTCGCGACGCCGGCCGTCGAGGAGCAGGACGCGCCTGGAGGCCTGATCGGTGAGGAGGACGTCGGGCGTCCCGGCGGGGATCTCGGCAGCGGGAACCGGGACGGTGGCCGACGTCGGTACGGTGGCGGCGCTCAGCAGTCCGCACGTGACGGCCGCGATCAGGACGGACTTCAGCGGCGTACGTACGGCGGTGATGCGCACACCGCCTTACCTTGCCAGAAGGTTTCCCCCGAACCCGGGCTCGCCACACAAGCAGTGACACACCCTCACTTCCGGATCACGCCATCCCGCTTGCCGCTGCCCGCGTGCCCGCCTGCCCTACAGGTCGTACGCCGCCGTCACCGGGGCGTGGTCGCTCCACCGCTCGCCGTGCGTCGCGGCGCGTTCCACCCACGCCTTGACCGCGCGGGCGGCGAGGCCGGGCGTCGCCACCTGGAGGTCGATGCGCCAGCCCGCGTCGTTGTCGAAGGCGCGGCCCCGGTAGGACCACCACGAGTACGGCCCCTCCAGGTCGGGGTGGAGGGCCCGCACGACGTCCACGTACGACGCCTCGTCGAAGACGCGGGTCAGCCACTCCCGCTCCTCGGGGAGGAAGCCGGAGCTCTTCCGGTTGGCCTTCCAGTTCTTCAGGTCGGCCTCGCGGTGGGCGATGTTCCAGTCGCCGCAGACGACCACCTCGCGGCCGTCGGCGGCGGCGCGCTCCCTGAGCTCCTTGAGGTACGGCAGGAACTCGCCCATGAAGCGGATCTTCTCGTCCTGCCGTTCCGTGCCGACCTCGCCCGAGGGGAGGTAGAGGCTGGCGACGGTGACGCCGGGCAGGTCGGCCTCCACGTACCGGCCGGTGCCGTCGAACTCGCTCGACCCGAACCCGGTCCGTACGGCGTCGGGCTCACGCCGCGTGTAGAGGGCGACGCCCGCGCGGCCCTTGGCGGCGGCCGGGGCGTGGAAGGTGTGCCACCCCTCGGGCGCCCGGACCGCCTCGGGGAGCTGGGACTCCTCGGCCCGTACCTCCTGGAGGCACACCACGTCGGCCTCGGTGGCGGCCAGCCACTCCACGAAGCCCTTCTTGGCGGCGGCGCGCAGACCGTTCACGTTCACGGACGTCACAATGAGCATCCGCGCACCCTACCGACAACGCCTCGAAGATCGCTTCGCATGATTGTACGACACCTCGCATGATTATTCAGTCTCGGCCGTTCGACCACCCCGACGCCCGCAAACTCAACGACATGGTGCAGCTGGAGTACGCCGAGCGGTACGGCGACGAGGGCGACCTCACGCCGCTGGACCCGACGATGTTCCGCCCGCCGCGCGGGCTGTACCTCATCGCGTACGACACGGACGACCGTCCCGTCGCCACCGGCGGCTGGCGCACCCAGGACGCGAACGACGAGGGGTACGCGGACGGCGACGCCGAGCTCAAGCGCATGTACGTGGTTCCCGAGGCGCGGGGCCTGGGCCTCGCGCGCCGCATCCTCGCCGCCCTGGAGGACGACGCCCGGGCCGCCGGCCGCACCCGCATGGTGCTGGAGACGGGTGACGCCCAGCCGGAGGCCATCGCGCTCTACACGTCCAGCGGATACGAGCCGTGCGCCAAGTTCGGCTACTACCGCGAGTACGAGAGCAGCCGCTGTTTCGCGAAGCCACTCACGTGACGACGCACGCCCCCCGTGACGGCGGACAACAGAAGTCATCGTGACGCGCTCCTGACAAAGTACCGCCGCCCGTGGCACCCTGCCTCACGCACGTCGATCCGCACCGCTCTTCGTTCCCCCACCCTGCCCGGCCGCGCCGACCGCGCCCCGGGCACGGCAGAAGGAGACATGCGTGAGAGGCCAACGCACCGCCATGGGCGTCCTGCTGACCGTCGGAGCCCTGCTCACCGGCGCCCTGTCGACCACCACCGCCACCGCGGCCGGGCCGGCACCCGCCCCTGACACCAGGACCGTCACCGCCGCCGAACAGCACAAGGCACGGACCTTCTGGACCGCCGAGCGGATGCGCGGCGCCGCGCCGCTCGACCTGCTCCTCACCCCGCAGGCCGTCAAGAAACTCAAGGCCCCGAAGCCGAACGGCTCGGCGCCGACCACCATCGCGCCCACCGCCTTCCCGCAGGCGGGCGGGGCCTGGAGTGGTGGCGGAGCGGTCGTGAAGACGTCCGGGCGGGTGTTCTTCACCTTCCAGGGCCGTACCGCCTCCTGCTCCGGCAATGCCGTGACCAGCCAGAACGCCAGCACGGTCATCACCGCCGGGCACTGCGTGAAGTACCAGGGCAGCTGGCACACCAACTGGGTCTTCGTCCCCGCGTACAACAACGGCCAGGCCCCCTACGGCCAGTGGACCGCCACCAAGACGCTGACCACCCCGCAGTGGGAGGCGAGCGAGGACATCAACCACGACATCGGCGCGGCCGTCGTCGCCCCCCTCAACGGTCAGAAACTCACCTCCGTCACCGGCGCCCAGGGCATCCAGTTCAACGGCGGCTACAACAAGCAGATGTACGCCTTCGGCTTCCCGGCCGCGTCCCCGTACGACGGCTCGAAGCTGATCTACTGCAGCGGGAACTCCTCCAAGGACTTCCTCTTC
The DNA here is from genome assembly GCF_040300825.1 of Streptomyces sp. NPDC000229. Taxonomy (NCBI): domain Bacteria; kingdom Bacillati; phylum Actinomycetota; class Actinomycetes; order Kitasatosporales; family Streptomycetaceae; genus Streptomyces; species Streptomyces sp. NPDC000229. The sequence goes on along the minus strand of NZ_JBEPEL010000007.1, from coordinate 114,525 downwards.
TCCCAGGACCACAGCCTGGGCTGCAACATGACGGGCGGCTCCAGCGGCGGCCCCTGGTTCACCGGATTCAGCGAGACGGCCGGCACGGGCCTCCAGGTCTCGGTGAACAGCTTCGGCTACACGTTCCTGCCGAACCGGATGTTCGGCCCGTACTTCGGCAACGAGGCCAAGGCCCTGTACGACAAGGCCCAGGTCTCCTGACCTGAGCCCCGGTGCCCGGCGGGGGTTCGCGTACCCGCCGGGCTCACGGCGGCAGCGCCGTGTCCACCACGCCGCGGATGTCCTGGTGGAGCCCCCTCCCGCTCCCCCGATCAGCCGGTCGAAGACCAGCCCGTCCACGCGGGCGGGCAGCGTCACGGTCCGCCCGTCCGGGTCGGGCACCCCGTGCACGGCGAGGAGATTCCGTACGGCGTCCCTCGCGGCGTTCTCGCGGGAGGAGGATCTCCCCTCGGCTCCGAGTGGCGCACGCTCTCGACGGCGCACGCGTACCGGGCGAGGGACCGCCGCCGCCCCGGCCGACGCGGGGGGCCGCGCTCTCGCCGGCCGCCACGGCATCCACCGACCTGGGGCCCCGGCCCGGTACGACGCGGAACGGCGCCCGCGCAGCCAGGCGGTGGCCCTGGCGGCCCTGCGGGGCGGGGCGGACGGGCCGGCAGCCGGCACACCCGGTGGCCGTCGCCCTGCGCAACACGGCGGTCCGGCTCACACCGTCACGGGCGGCGATCGGGACGATCCTGCGGCACGCGGCCCGGACGCCATCGGTCCTCAGCCCGCGGTGACCACGATCCCCGGTACGAGGGCGAGGACGGATGCCGCGACACCCTCCAGGGGCACCGGTTCCGGGCCCTGACGGGAGTCCGGCGCGGGTGCCGGGCCTGAGTCCGGTCCTGGCTGCGGGCCGGGGGCCTGGTCGCTGACGCCGCGGACGCCGTACCGCTCGCCGGAGGGCGTCCCGGGCGGTGCTCCGCGCCCGGGGGCGGCCGTCGGCGGGCCGGACGGCCGGTCCGGTGACGGGCCCTTCCCGGAGCGTGCGGTCTCCACCTCCCCGGTGTCCCCGGCCTCCCCCGGCCCGTCGGCCGCCCGCCGGGGCGAGGGGGCGGCGACAGCGTTGTCGGTCAGCCAGCGCTGGGACGCCGATCCGTCGCGCAGCTTGACCACCACGGTGGTCCCCGGCTGAGCGGTGGTGGGTATCAGGCCCAGGCCCGCGTGCCACCGGGGCACGACATGCCCCTGGATGCTCAGGTCGTACCGCACGGTCGCGGCGGCCTGCGTCGCGCACAGCCGCAGGACGACCACGCCCGAGGGCTCCTGCGAGTTCGGGCACAGGACCGGTGCCGCGGCACTCCGCAGCAGCCCGTCCCGCTCGTACCGCCAGGACTGCGTCGGGGAGCCCGAGCACGGCGCGAGCGTGAGTTCGGTGCCGACCTGCGGCCGGCCGTCGCGGATGTCGAGGCACAACCTCGCCTCGGCGTTGCGCAACCGGGTGCTCAGGGCCCCGCTCCCGTGCCCGGCGGACGCGGGCGGCCGCGGCGGGGCGGCACTGGGCCGGGAGCCCGGCGCGGGGGTGGCGCCGCCCGGCGGAGCCACCGTGCCGCCCGGGGGCACCGAGCCTGCCTCGTGCCCGCTGCCACCGCCCGGGTCCGTCCGCAGGCCCGACACGACCGCCACGCCCAGGACGCCGGCCATCACGAGCCCGAGCCCCACCAGGAGCGCTCCCCCGCCCGGCACCGCCCTGGCGAGGCGCCGCGCGGCCCCCACCGGGACGGCCCGCGAGTGACGGCCCGCCCTCCGCGCCTCGGCCGGCGCACCGGTGCGAGACCGGGCACGGGAGCGGCCGGGCCGCGACTCGACGTACCCGCGGGCGCCCTCGCCGAGCACGCCCTCGGCCAGCAGCAGCGCCAGCCGCCCGTCGGAGTGGCGCAACTGGTCCGCCGCGTACCGGCAGTGCCGGCACTTCGCCAAATGCCGCTGAATGTCGGGGATCAGCGCGCCGCCGCGGCGCAGTGATATGTCGAGCAGCCGGTTGTAGTGACGGCATTCCGGGTCCGCCGCGAGCTCGGAATGGGCGCGCAGACAACCGGCGCGGAACAGTTCACGGGCGTCTTCGAGTTGTGCGGTCGCGGCACGGGGATCGATGGCAAGCAAAGCGGCCGGAATGGATATCCCCTCCGCCTCGACCTCCCTGTGCCAGAGGAGTACCTGCGCCGGTCGGGGCAGTGCCGCGAACGCGCGGGCGACGAGCTGCCGGTCGGGCGCGGGCCCGGCGGGACGCGGCAGCCCGGTCAGCAGGGCCGCGATACGGGCGTCCCCGGCCCACTCGGCGACGGTACGGCGGACCGCCACCAGCAGCCGCGGCCGCAACGCCCCCTCGGTACCGCCTCCGCCGCCGTACCGCAGCTCGTCCAGCACCTGCGCGAAAGCGGCCGACACGGCCATCGAGGCGTAGGTGCGCGATGCGGTGAGCAGCGCCGCGTAGTCGCTGACGGCTCCGCAGTGCCGGGCCATCAGCACGGTCGCGGGATAGGAGTCCGCCGGGCCCCCGCTGCCGGGCGCCGCGCCCAGCATGTCGGCCAGTGCCGCGTCCGCCCCTCCCGAGGTGGGTGCGTAGGGGGGCGGTGGCGGGACGGAATGCTCGGGACGGGGAGAGGGCATGGGACATTTCCATTCAGGGCATTGCGGTGGGGGGCTGAAGGAGAACGCAGCCTGATTGGTACATACCTTGTCGGCGCGATTCCCTTTTAGGGGTGCCACCGCCCAGGAATTCGAACTGCCGCTCAATTGAGCCCGGTTGGGCCCGCGGGGCTGCACAGCTTTCCATAACTCGCCGGTAGGGAACAAGAGTTCCGGCGAGTAACGCCCCTCGGCAATTCGAACCCGCCCCGCCCGTTCGGCACGGGCGCGCTCCTGCGGACCCGCCCACGGCCACCCGGGCACCTGGTCACCTGGTCACCTGGTCACCAACGACAAGATCCCGCCCGATCGGAATGATCGGACGGGATCTTGTGTGTGCGTGGACCTGAGGGGATTTGAACCCCTGACCCCCTCGATGCGAACGAGGTGCGCTACCAGTCTGCGCCACAGGCCCTTGCGACGTGTGAAACATTAGCATCCCGATCCGGGTGCTTGGAAATCCGTTCCCCGCGGGCCACGGAGAGGTGCCTCACGCCACCGTCAGCGGCCCCTCACTCGTTGGCGGCACGGGGACGGTCCTCGTCCGCGTACTGGTCGAAGAGCGGTGTCCGGCCGTGGTCGTGGGAGCGGCGCGGCGGGTACGGGCTCGGGTGGGGGTTCTGGCGGGTGGCCGGCGGCGGGGTGGGTTCCGCGGCGGAGGACCGGGCCGCGCTCCAGGTCTCGGGGTCGGTGACGTCGACACCCCCCGTCGCGCGCGGGGCGACCGGCGCGGTGACGTACGTGGGCAGCGGCACGGGGACCGGGTCCCAGCTGTCGCCGCGGGTCGGGCCGTGGTCTCGCTGCTGGTCCACCCACTCGGCGTGGTCGGTCTGCTCGACCAGCGCGCGGCGCCCGGCCTCCTGCGGGGTGAGCGCGGGGGCCGGTTCGGGTTCCGGCTGCGGGTGGCGGGCCTCGGGCGCGTCGTCCTGTTCCGGGGCGGGCCGGCCGCGCGGGCGGCTCTCGCGGAGGCGCTGGGCGGCCGCCTCGGCGCGGCGCCGGTCCATGACGTACACGAAACGCCGGCGCTCCTGGGCCCGCAGGTGCACGATGTACGCGCTCAGCAGCACGGCCGGGACCCCGGGGGCCCACAGGAACGCCAGGCCACCGACGGCCGCGACGATCGCGCCGAGCGTGAAGGCGAGGAAGAGGACGACCGTGGTGCGCCGGCGCCGGGCGAGGACCTTCGAGCGCCGGGCGCGCTCGGCCGCCGCACCCGCCGGCCGGGGGCGCCCGGCGGGGCGCTGCCTCGCCGGCGGGACCGAGGGAACCTCCAGGCGCGCCTCCGTACGGTCCGGGGGCGCGGCGAAGGCCCGGACGTCGACCGAGCTCAGATGCTCCGTCTCGGCGTCCGGGTCGACGTCGGGCGACGCCGCCTGTTCGGCGGTGCGCTCGCGCAGCTCCTTGGCGTACCGGCGCTCCATGCCCGCCCGTCCGGACAGGAGCCGGATGGCGGTGCTGAAGCGTTCCGTCGGACGGGCTTCGTTCAGCTCGTCCTGCCTGCGGAGCCACATCGGCACCAGGTAGGCGGCCCAGGCCCCGACGATGACTGCGTAGATGAGGCCGCTGCTGCTCACGCCTCACACCGTAGAGGGGTTCGCATCCGGCCATCGGCCAATTGGGCCGGTGTGTCGCACGATCTGGCTGATCTCATTGAGTTTTTTTGTGATTGATTCGACCGTTTACGAGAGAACGGCGACCGAATTCGAACATTTATTTTATTAATGTGATCGGTCAGCGTGGCGTTCCGCGACTGATCCTGTGCCAGCGGCGCAACAGCCCCTCCGGGACCTCCTCGGCGGTGAGCGCGAAGACGAGATGGTCGCGCCAGTCGCCGTCGATGTGGAGGTAGCGGGGACGCAGTCCCTCCTCGCGGAATCCCAATTTCTCGACGACCCGGCGGCTCGGGGTGTTCTCGGGCCGGATGCACACCTCGATCCGGTGCAGACCCACCGTGCGGAAGCAGTGGTCGACGGCGAGCGCCACGGAGGTCGGCATGACGCCCCGGCCGGCGACCTCGCGGTCCACCCAGTACCCGACATGGCCCGAGCACATCGAGCCCCAGGTGATGCCCGCGACGGTCAGCTGCCCGACCAGCCGGCCCTCGTACTCGACGACGAACGGCAGCATCCGCCCCGCGTTCGCCTCGGCGCGCAGATGGCGGACCATCTGGCGGTACGTGGGGCGCTGGGTGAGCGGGACACCGGGCGCGGGCGGCGGGATGGTCGCTTCCCAGGGGCGCAGCCAGTCGCGGTTGCGCCGGTTGACCTCGCGCCAGTCCCGCTGGTCGCGCAGCTTTATCGGCCGCAGGACGACGGCGCCGTCCGCCAGCGTCACGGGCCAGGCCGGGTTCATGACGGTCTGGGGTGGTCGCCGCCGCGCAGCTGGTCGACCGCGTGGACCAGGATCCGGCCGAGGACGGCCAGGCCGTCGCGTACGCCGCCGGTGGAGCCCGGCAGGTTCACGATCAGGGTGCCGGCGGCGACCCCGGCGAGCCCCCGGGAGAGGGCGGCCGTCGGGACCTTGTCGCGGCCGTACGCGCGGATCGCCTCCGGGATGCCGGGAATCTCGTGGTCGAGGACCCGCCGGGTGACGTCGGGGGTGCGGTCGGTGGGCGAGATACCGGTGCCACCGGTGGTGACGATGACGTCGTACCCGGCGGTGACCCCCTCGCGCAGGGCCGCCTCCACGGGGTCGCCGTCGGGGACGACCACCGGGCCGTCGACGGCGAAGCCCAGCGCGGTGAGGCCCTCGACGAGGATCGGGCCGCCCTTGTCCTCGTACACCCCGGCGGACGCCCGGTTGGAGGCGGTGACGACCAGGGCGCTGTAGTCCGCGAGCAGAGCGCCGCCGAGTGCGGGAGCCGGCTGGGAGGCGTGCTCGCCGGCGGCGTGCCGCTCGTGGGCGTCCGGTGCGCGGTGGGCGTCGTGCGCTCCGTGGACGTGCCCGGCCCGGGGGGTCACTGGGCCGCTCCGTCCGCCTCGGTGGCGCGCCGGTAGTGGCCGGACTTTCCGCCCGTCTTCTCCTCCACCCGTACGTCGGTGATGACGGCCGCCTTGTCGACGGCCTTGATCATGTCGACGACGGTCAGCGCGGCCACCGACACGGCGGTCAGGGCCTCCATCTCGACGCCCGTGCGGTCGGTGGTCTTCACGGTCGCCGCGATCTCGACCGCGTCGTCCGCGACCGACAGGTCCAGCTTCACGCCCGAGACGGCCAGCGGGTGGCAGAGCGGAATGAGGTCAGGGGTGCGCTTGGCGCCCATGATGCCCGCGATACGGGCGGTGGCGAGCGCGTCGCCCTTGGGGACGCCCTCGCCCCGCAGCAGCTCGATCACCCGGGGCGAGACGAGGACCCGGCCGGTGGCGCGGGCGGTGCGGGCGGTGACGTCCTTCTCGGAGACGTCGACCATGCGGGCCGCCCCCGACTCGTCGATGTGCGTCAGGCTGCCTTGCGTACTCACTGCTGAACTCCGCCTCGCGTGTTCCGGCGCCGATTGCCCCGCACGGCCATTGTCGCGCCGCCGGGGGCCGGGGGTGGTCCCCCGGGAAGGCACAGCGGCAGACACCGTACCGCCACGGCCCGGGTGTCAGCCGATGAGGACCACGTCCAGTTCGTCGCCCGGCTCGACCTTGGTGGTGTCCTCGGGGACGACGAGCAGGGCGTCCGCGTGGGCGAGGGCCGCGATCAGGTGGGACCCGGTGCCGCCCACAGGGGTGACCGTGCCGGCCTCGGCGTCGTACGTGCCGCGCAGGAACTGGCGCTTGCCGGCGGGCGAGGACAGCGGCTTGTCGGCGGCGAGGGCGGCACGCACGCGTGGCCGCTGGGAGTCGGGCACGTCCCCCAGGCCCATCAGGGCGCGGATCGCGGGGCGGACGAACAGCTCGAAGGAGACGTAACTGGAGACCGGGTTGCCGGGCAGGGCCAGGAGCGGGATGTGCTCCGGGCCGATGGAGCCGAAGCCCTGCGGCTTGCCCGGCTGCATGGCGAGCTTCCGGAAGTCGATGCCGCTGCCCGGCTCGTCCTCGTCGCCCACCGAGGAGAGGGCTTCCTTGACGACGTCGTACGCGCCGACGCTGACCCCGCCGGTGGTGACCAGGAGGTCGGCGCGGATCAGCTGGTCCTCGATGGCGGCGCGCAGCGTCGTGGCGTCGTCGGTGACGGCGCCGACCCGGTAGGCGATGGCGCCGGCGTCACGCGCGGCGGCGGCCAGGGCGAAGCTGTTGGAGTCGTAGATCCGGCCCTGGCCCAGTTCCTCGCCGGGCTGGACCAGTTCGCTGCCGGTGGAGATCACGACCACACGCGGGCGGGGACGCACCCGCACCGTGCCGCGCCCGATGGCGGCGAGCAGTCCGATCTGCGGCGGGCCGAGGACCGTGCCGGCCTCCAGGGCCAGGTCGCCGGCCTGGACGTCGCTGCCCCGTGCGCGCACATGGGCGCGCGCCTCGGCCGGGCGGTGGACGCGGACCTCACCGGTGGCGCCCTCGGGGGCGGCGCTCGCGGCCCGCATACCGGTGGCGGGCGCGCCGCCGGTGCCGCCGTCGGTCCACTCGACCGGGACGACGGCCTCGGCGCCGGGCGGCAGCGGGGCGCCGGTCATGATGCGGGCGGCCTGGCCGGGGCCGACGGTGGGCAGTCCCTCGCTGCCCGCCGCCACGTCACCGATGACCGTGAGCACCGCCGGGAACTCCTCGGTGGCGCCGGTGACATCGGCGACCCGTACCGCGTATCCGTCCATGGAGCTGTTGTCGAAGGGTGGCAGGGCGACGGGCACCATGACGTCCTCGACCAGGACACAGCCCTGGGCGTCGGGCAGCGGCAGCTCGATCGGGTCGAGCGGGTGGACCGCCTGGAGGATGTCCTCCAGGTGCTCGTCCACCGACCAGGTCGTACTCACAGTCCTTGCATCTCCTCGGTGACGTAACCGCGCAGCCAGTTCCGGAAGTCCGGTCCCAGATCCTCACGTTCGCACGCGAGTCTGACAATGGCCCGCAGGTAGTCGCCACGGTCACCGGTGTCATAGCGGCGGCCCTTGAAGACGACGCCGTGCACCGGGCCGCCCACCGACTCGTCCGCGGCCAGTTTCTGCAGGGCGTCGGTCAGCTGGATCTCGCCGCCCCGGCCCGGCTCGGTCTCCCGCAGTATCCCGAACACGGCGGGGTCGAGGACGTACCGGCCGATGATGGCGTAGTTGCTGGGTGCCTCGGCCTGGTCGGGCTTCTCGACCAGGTTGGTCACCTTCACTACGTCGGCGTCGCCGGTGGGCTCGACGGCCGCGCAGCCGTAGAGGTGGATCTGGGACGGCTCGACCTCCATGAGGGCGATGACGCTGCCGCCCTCGCGCTCCTGGACCTCGACCATGCGGGACAGCAGGGGGTCGCGCGGGTCGATGAGGTCGTCGCCGAGGAGGACGGCGAAGGGCTCGTTGCCGACGTGCGGGGCGGCGCACAGGACGGCGTGGCCGAGACCGCGCGGGTCGCCCTGGCGGACGTAGTGCATGGTGGCCAGGTCACTGGACTCCTGGACCTTGGCGAGGCGCTCCTGGTCGCCCTTCTTGATGAGGGCTTCCTCGAGCTCGTAGTTGCGGTCGAAGTGGTCCTCGAGCGGCCGCTTGTTGCGGCCGGTGATCATCAGTACGTCGGAGAGGCCGGCGCCCACGGCCTCCTCGACCACGTACTGGATGGCGGGCTTGTCGACCACAGGCAGCATCTCTTTGGGAGTGGCTTTCGTGGCCGGCAGGAACCTGGTGCCGAGGCCGGCGGCGGGGATGACAGCCTTGCTGATCCTGGGGTGCGACTGAGTCATGCGGAGCACCATATCCGGTCGGTATGGGGTGGAAGATTAGCTTCCGGTTAACTTCGTACCCATACGGCCATGTACGAGAGGTTTGTGACGCCACCGTGACCGGCAGCATGCCCGAAAAGACCGCTCTGCGGCGCCAACTCCTCGCCGCGCGCGCCCTCCTGACCAGTGATGACGTCCAGAAGGCCGCCACGGTTCTCGCGGACTTCGCCCTGAACCTGCCCGAGCTGCGACGGGCACGGACAGTCGCCGCATACGTCTCCATAGGGAGCGAACCGGGCACGCGCGCGCTGCTCGACGCACTGCACGAGCGGGGCGTTCGCGTCCTGCTGCCGGTCCTGCTGGAGGACAACGACCTGGACTGGGCCGCCTACGAGGGCGCTGAGCGGCTCGTACGGGCCCGGCGAGGCCTCCTGGAGCCCTCCGGGCCGCGGCTGGGCGTGGACGCCGTCCTGGAGGCCGGCACGGTCCTCCTGCCCGGCCTGGCGGTGGACGCGCGGGGCATGCGGCTCGGACGGGGAGGCGGCTCGTACGACCGGGTCCTGGCCCGTATCGCACGGGCCGGGCACGATCCGGCGCTGGTGGTGCTCCTGTACGCGAACGAGGTGGTCGAGCGGGTCCCGGAGGAACCGCACGACCACCCCGTGCACGCGGTGGTGACCCCGGAGGTCACCCTCCGCTTCCGGGCATGAGGGCCGTCAGGGCCCCCGAGGCGTTCCGCTACGGCATGAGGACGAGCGTGTCGACGGTCCTGGCGTCGACCGCCTGCTTGCCGTAGGCCCAGTCGAGCAGCTCGCCCTTGGCCCACTTGTCGGTCTGGTCGGTGTAGTGGGCGTTGTAGGCGTGTCCGGACGCGCCGGTCAGGTTGATCCAGCGGGACTTGTCCCAGTCGCCGACGTTCACGACCATCCGCATCGACGGCACCCACAGGGCCCCGTACCCGCCGGCCGCGTTCCACCCGGTGGCGTTGACCGCCGCCTCGCCGCCCGACAGGTTCCATGGACCCCGGTTGAGCAGCCACTGGATGGCGCCCGGGCCATCGGTGCCGAGGGTCTGGTTCTTCAGGGTCAGCTGGTGCAGCCGGCCCCAGCTCCAGCTGTTGACGTCCTTGCCGAGCTTGGAGGTCAGCTCCCAGCGGGCGTCCTCCATGGCGCGCTTCAGCAGCTCGTCACGCGTGTCCGTACCGTCGTGGGTCCGGCTGCGGGGCGACTTCCACCACTCGTTCTTCTCGTCCTTCAGGATCCGGCGGACCACCTCGTACCAGCGGTCGCCGCCGTCCGGCTGGGCCGTTTCGGCGTCACGCTGCCCGCACTCCCGTACCAGCCTGTCCTGCTCGTCGACGGGTCCGGTGAGGTCGGCGGAACGGACGTTCAGGCATTCGCCCTTCACCCGCACCTCCTTGGGCAGCTTGTTGCCGAAGGACAGCCTGAGGACGTTGCGCCACACGCCGTTGAAGTAGGCGGCCGCGCCCGAGTCCGCGTCCTGGGTGTAGTCCCAGCCCTCGAGGAGCTTCTGGGCCTCACGGACGTGCGGGTCGGAAATGTCGATCTTCAGCAGGTAGGGCGTCAGCAGCTTGGCGATCTCGCTGCTGTTGTCCATCTGCATGGTGCGCATGTCCTCGGTCGAGACCTTGGCCCCGTCCTTGGTCTTGGACTCGATGAGGTCGTTGATGCGCTGGCTGCGCGAGCCGTAGCCCCAGTCCTCGGTGAGCAGGTACGGATACTTCCCGGAGTCGATGACGGCCTGGTTGGCGGTCACGATGTAGCCGCGCTCCGGGTTCTCCTCGTAGGGCAGCTCCTCGAAGGGGACGTACGTCTTCTTCCAGGTGTACTTCTTGTCCCAGCCGGGCGCCGGCATGGTGCCGTCGTGGCCCTTCTGGCGGATCGGGATCCTGCCCGGCGCCTGGTAGCCGATGTTGCCCTGGGCCCCCTTGGCGTCGGCGTAGATCAGGTTCTGGGAGGGCACCTCGAAGTCGCGGGCGGCCTCACGGAACTGCTTGAAGTCCGTCGCGCGGTTCAGCTTGAACACGGCGTCCATGGACTTGCCCGGGTCCAGCGCGGTCCAGCGCAGGGCGACCGCGTAGCCGTCGCCGCGGTCCGGGGCGAGGGCGTCGACGGGGGCCTCGTCACCGACCTTCTCCAGCTCGTTGCTGCGGTCGGAGACCAGGGGGCCGTTGTTCGTCGACCGGACGGTGATGGTCCTGCTCTTGGCACCGGCGATCTTGATGACCTCGTCGCGGGTGACGAAGGGCAGCTCTTTGCCGTCGTACTGGTAGCCGCGGTCGGTGATCTTCTCCAGGTACAGGTCGCTGACGTCCGCTCCCAGGTTGGTGAAGCCCCACGCGATGTCCTGGTTGTGGCCGATTATCACGCCGGGCATACCGGCGAAGGTGTAGCCGGCCACGTCGTAACGGCACTTGTCGGAGACCGAACGGCAGTGCAGGCCCATCTGGTACCAGAGGGAGGGCAGCTGGGGCGCCAGGTGCGGGTCGTTGGCGAGCAGCGGCTTGCCGGTGGTCGTGTACTTGCCGGAGACGACCCAGGAGTTGGAGCCGATGCCGTTGCCGTTGGGGCCGAGCAGGGCGGGGATCTTCTCCAGGGACGCGGACAGCGCGGAGAGCTGCGACTGGAGGCCCTGGGTGGCGCCCTGGGCGGTGCCGGAACCCTGGCCGGTGCCGAGACCCTGGCCCTGGCCCTGGCCCGAGTCCTGTCCCTGACCCTGGCCCGTACCCGTGCCCTGGCCGCTTCCCGAGTCCCCGTCCTGGCTGCCGCCCTCGGCCGAGGGGTCGAACTTCCCGGCCGCCTTGTCGACCCCGCCCTTGTCGACGATCGGGCGGTGCAGGTCGTACGGGTACGCCGGGTAGAGGTCCTTGATCTGCTTCTCGCTGAGCCTGGTGGTCATCAGCGAACGGTCGATCTCCTCCTGCATGTTGCCGCGCAGGTCCCAGGCCATCGCCTTGAGCCAGGCCACGGAGTCGACCGGCGTCCAGGGCTCGATGGCGTAGTCGTTGCTGAAGGCGAGGGCGGCGTACTCGACCGAGACGTCGCGGCCCTCCTTGCCCTTCAGGTAGGCGTTGACGCCGTCCGCGTACGCCTGGAGGTTCTTCTTGGTCTCGGGCGACAGCAGCTTGTCGTACTCCTCCTGGGCCACCCGGTGCCAGCCCAGGGTCCGCAGGAACGCGTCCGTCTCGACCTGCTCCTTGCCGAACATTTCGGACAGGCGCCCGGCCGTCATGTGGCGGCGGACGTCCATCTCCCAGAACCGGTCCTGCGCCTGGACGTAGCCCTGGGCGCGGAAGAGGTCCTCGTCGGTGGAGGCGTAGATCTGCGGAACGCCGTAGTCGTCCCGTTTCACGTCGACGGGCCCGGACAGCCCGTCCAGCTTGAGAGTGCCGGTGGTTTGCGGGAAGGGGGCGCGCACGGTGCTGACGCTCCAGTAGGCGCCGTAGCCGACGCCTGCGACCAGCGCCAGCACCAGGGCGAGCACGAGCAGACGGGCACGTCGCCCCTTCTTCTTGGTGGAAGCGGCGGTGGTGTTGGCGGGCATCGCTGTCCTTCGAGGCGCAGGCTGGTCCTGGAGTGCTGGAGCAACCATAGGCGCAGCGCCCACCCGGCCCGGACGCGGTGTCAGTAAGGAGCCCCTTCGCAGGGACTCCACACAGGCGCCGCCCACCCGGCCCGGGCGTCAAGGAAACGTTAATGATTAGGTAAGGTAACGAAGTACCGCGGCTGGAACGATCCGGCGTGCATATGAGGAAAGGGTTGGCCACTGACTGTCCACCAGCTCAACGAGCTCCTGTTCATCTGCTCGCTCGTGCTGCTCGTCGCCGTCGCGGCGGTGCGGATCTCCTCCCGCAGCGGGCTCCCCAGCCTGCTCCTCTACCTCGGGATCGGGATCGCCATCGGGCAGGACGGGATCGGCAATGTCCACTTCGACAATGCCGAATTGACCCAGGTGATCGGCTATGCCGCGCTTGTGGTGATCCTGGCCGAGGGTGGCCTGGGAACCAAGTGGAAGGAGATCAAACCCGCGTTGCCCTCGGCGGCCGTCCTGTCGACCGTCGGCGTCGCGGTGAGCGTGGGAGTCACGGCCACGGCGGCGCACTACTGGGTGGGCCTGGAGTGGCGGCAGGCACTGATCATCGGCGCCGTCGTCTCCTCGACGGACGCCGCCGCCGTCTTCTCCGTCCTGCGCAAGGTGCCCCTCCCCTCGCGCGTGACCGGCACCCTGGAGGCCGAGTCCGGCTTCAACGACGCCCCTGTCGTGATCCTGGTGGTGGCCTTCTCGACGGTCGGCCCGGTCGACAGCTGGTACATGCTGCTCGGCACGATCGCCATGGAGCTGGCCATCGGCGCCGCCATCGGACTGGCGATCGGATTCCTGGGCTCGTTCGGACTGCGGCACGTGGCCCTGCCCGCCTCCGGCCTGTACCCGATCGCCGTGATGGCGATCGCGGTGGTGGCGTACGCGGCCGGCGCCATGGCGCACGGCAGCGGCTTCCTCGCGGTCTACCTGGCCTCCGTGATGCTGGGCAACGCCAAGCTGCCGCACGCGCCCGCCAACCGCGGTTTCGCCGAGGGCCTGGGCTGGATCGCCCAGATCGGCATGTTCGTCCTGCTCGGCCTCCTGGTGACCCCGCACGAGCTGCTCGACGACTTCTGGCCGGCGGTGATGGTCGGGCTCGTGCTGACGGTGGTGGCGCGGCCGCTGTCCGTCTCCCTGAGCCTGCTGCCCTTCCGCATCCCCTGGCAGGAGCAGGCACTGATGTCCTGGGCGGGGCTGCGCGGCGCGGTGCCCATCATCCTGGCGACCATCCCCATGGTGTCCGGGATCGAGGGCAGCGAGAAGATCTTCAACATCGTCTTCGTGCTCGTGGTCGTCTACACGCTGGTGCAGGGCCCGACCCTGCCGTGGCTGGCCAGGGCGCTGCGGCTGGGCGACTCGGCCGAGGCCGCCGACCTGGGGGTCGAGTCGGCCCCCCTGGAGCGGCTGCGCGGGCACCTGCTGTCGGTGGCCATCCCGGAGGCGTCCAAGATGCACGGCGTGGAGGTCGCGGAGCTGCGGCTGCCCCCTGGCGCGGCCGTCACCCTCGTCGTACGGGAGGGTCAGAGCTTCGTACCGTCGCCGACGACCGCGCTGCGGCGCGGTGACGAACTGCTGGTGGTGGCGACGGACCCGGTCCGGGACGCGGCCGAGCGGCGGCTGCGGGCGGTGGGTCAGGGCGGCAAGCTGGCCGGCTGGCTGGGGACGGGCGGGAACAGAGGCGGCTGAGAGGGCGGAAAGGGCGAAGAGGGCGAAAAGGGACACCGGAAGGGAAACATTCGGTTAATCGGAGGTGACGCCTGCCTCGTATTGGCCATTTCACAGGCGCCACACCCGCTGGCCCCTGTACCATGAAGGCACACTGATCGACCAACTCTGCCTGACGCAGAGCTGGCGCGACCGTATGGCGGCCGTGACGCTCCCTCGCAGTGGGGCCCGGCATCTACCGCAGTTCCGCGCAAGAGGACAGCTCTCGGCGGCTCCCGACACCCAGGGGAGCGCTACCAGGCGGCAGAAAGGCACGGGCCGTGGCATCCACGGTCACTACGTCTGACGCTGTCAAGCGTCCTGGATACGGGCAGCTCCTGCGCACCCCGGGAGCCTGGACGTTCCTGCTGCCCGGCTTCGCGGCGCGGCAGCCCTTCGCGATGCTGACGATCGGCATCGTCCTGCTGGTGCAGCACACCTCCGGTTCGTACGGCAGCGCCGGCGCCGTCGCCGCGTTCACCGGCGTCTCCATGGCTCTGTTCGCGCCGCAGAGCGGCAAGCTCGCCGACCGCTTCGGACAGCGCGCCGTCCTGATTCCCGGCGTACTCGTCCACACCTTGTCGGTGTCGGCCCTCACGGCGCTGGCTCTGGCGGACGCGCCCCTGTGGGTCCTGTTCGCGGCGGCCGTGCCGACCGGCGCCTCCGTGCCGCAGATCGGGCCCATGGTGCGGTCCCGCTGGGCCGCGAAGCTGGAGGGCTCGCCCCTGATGTCGACGGCGGCGGCCTTCGAGTCCGTCACGGACGAGTTCACGTTCGTCGTCGGCCCCGTCCTCGCCACCGCACTGTGCACCGGCGTCCACCCGGCGGCCGGCCTGATCGCCGAGGCGACGCTGACGCTGGCGGGCGGCCTGCTCTTCGCCGCCCAGCGCGGGACGCAGCCGGCCCACGGCCTCTCCGCCGCCCACGCGCGCGTGGAGCGCGTCTCCGCGCTGTCGGTGCCCGGCATACGGGTCCTGGCCATCGCCTTCCTGGGCATCGGCTCCGTCTTCGGCGGCATGCAGGTCTCGCTCACCGCGTACACCGAGGAGATCGGCCAGCCGGGCATGAACGGCCTGCTGTACGGGCTCTTCGCCGCGGGCAACATGCTGGCCGGCATCGCCGTCGGCGCCATCGCCTGGAAGTCGGGCCCCCGTCGCCGGCTGATCCTCGGCTACGCGGGCCTGACGGTCGCCGCCTCGCTGCTGTGGTCCGCGCACTCGGTGGTGCTGCTCGGGGCGCTCGGCCTGGTCGTCGGCCTGTGCATCGCTCCGGCCCTGATCAGCGGCTACACCCTGGTCGAGTCCCTGGTCCCGGCGTCCGCCCGTACCGAGGCGTTCACCTGGCTGACGGGCGCCGTGGCGCTGGGCCAGGCGGCCGCCGTGACGGTGGCCGGGCGGCTCGCGGACGGGTATGGCGCGAGCGCCGGTTTCCTGGTCCCGCTGGCCGGTACGGCCCTGGCCCTGGCCACCCTGCTGACGCTCCGGTCGCGGCTCGCGCCGCGTCCGGCGACCCGGACCGTGGCACGTGGCGTCGGTCACCGCGTACCCGTGACGGTGGACTGATCCCGCGGAATACGTCAGTATGGACTGTCGTTAGCACTCATTGAGTGAGAGTGCCAGGAGGAAGACAAGTGCCGACCTACCAGTACCAGTGCACCGAGTGCGGCGAGGGCCTCGAGGCGGTGCAGAAGTTCACCGATGACGCCCTTACCGAGTGCCCGAGCTGCCAGGGACGCCTGAAGAAGGTGTTCTCGGCCGTCGGCATTGTCTTCAAGGGCTCCGGCTTCTACCGCAACGACAGCCGCGGCGCTTCGTCGAGCAGCTCGCCTGCCTCGAAGTCGTCGAGCTCGTCGAGTGCCGCCTCGAGTTCCTCGTCGTCGGGTTCGTCGTCGTCGAGTGCGTCGTCGGACTCCAAGCCCGCGACGTCGAGCACGTCCGGAAGCTCCAGCTCCGCCGCCTGATCATGCTTTCCGAGGACCCCGCCGTTCCCACGGCGGGGTCCTCGGCGTGTCCGGGCCCCCGTTAGGGTGACCCGCATGGCGAACGCAGCGACTGCAGGCACCGGCGCGGACATGCGCGCGGACATCGGCGTCATCGGCGGCTCCGGCTTCTACTCCTTCCTGGAGGACGTCACCGAGGTTCCGGTGACCACCCCGTACGGGAGCCCGAGCGACGCGCTGTTCTTCGGCGAGCTGGCCGGGCGCCGGGTCGTCTTCCTGCCCCGGCACGGACGCGGCCACCACCTGCCGCCGCACCGCATCAACTACCGGGCCAACCTGTGGGCGCTGCGGTCGGTCGGCGCACGCCAGGTCCTCGGGCCGTGCGCGGTGGGCGGCCTGCGTCCCCAGTACGGGCCGGGAACACTGCTGGTGCCGGACCAGCTGGTGGACCGGACGAAGACCCGTACGCAGACGTTCTTCGACGGGGAGCCCCTGCCGGACGGGACCGTGCCGAACGTGGTGCACACCTCGTTCGCCGATCCGTACTGCCCCGACGGCCGCAAGGTGGCCCTCGCGGCGGCGCACGGACGTGGCTGGGAGGCGGTGGACGGCGGGACCATGGTCGTCATCGAGGGCCCGCGTTTCTCCACCCGCGCCGAGTCCCAGTGGCACGCCGCGATGGGCTGGTCGGTGGTCGGCATGACCGGGCACCCGGAGGCCTATCTCGCTCGTGAGCTGGGGCTCTGCTACACGTCGATGGCCCTGGTGACGGATCTCGACGCGGGCGCCGAGACCGGGGACGGCGTCTCTCACACCGAGGTGCTGCGGGTGTTCGGGGAGAACGTGGGCCGACTGCGAGAGGTGCTCTTCGACGCGGTCGCCGGGCTGCCCGAGACCGAGAGCCGCTCCTGCCTGTGCACACATGCGCACGACGGCTGGGACCTGGGGATCGAACTTCCGTGATCAGGGCCGGTGGGCACCCCGGCGGGTGACGGCGTTTTCCACATCGCCGGGGCTGTCCACAGGCCCGAGCGGGATCGGCGGGGGCGCGGGATCGTGAGGGCGTCGGCGGAATGCCGGCGGAGCTGATACCCGGTCCCGGTCTCTTACACAGGCGGTGGTCGCCATGACGTCCCGTTCCCTTCCCAGCCCCGGCTCTCTTGCCAGTCCCGGTTCTCGCCCCAGCCTCGGTGCTCTTGCCAGCCCTGGTGCTTTTACCAGTCCCGGTGCCCTTCCCCCGGACGCGCGCCGGCCTTCGGCACCGGTGCCCGAGACGTGCGGGGTGCCGCAGTTCGCGCCGCTGCGGGTGCGCGGCGGGCGGCACCGGCTGCGGCGGGCCGTGCGGCGAAGGCGGCGCGCGATGGCGGCAGGACTGGCCATGACGGCCGCGGCGTTGGCCGCCTCGGCCTCGGGGACTCGTGGGCCCGCCGAGACGGACAAACCACAGGCCGCAGCGACGCCGGATCGGGAGCGCAAGCCGGTCGAGATGGTGTCCGCCCCGGTACGGATCGCGGACGCCGCGACCGTCCGGCTGCTGCGGCCGGGGGACAGCGTCGACGTGATCGCGTCGCCTGTCTCGCCCTCGTCGGACGGTGACGACGACGCCCGTGTGGTGGCCAGAGGCGCTCGCGTGGAGAAGGTGCCGCAGGTCAGCGGTGAGTCGTCCGACGGTGGCGCGCTGGTGGTGCTGTCCGTCCCGCGTACGACCGCCGCCGCGCTGGCGGGCGCGGGGACGAGGTCCAGTCTGGCCGTGACGCTGTGCTGAGACACCGCTCACGCGGGGTCGCACTGAGGCTGCCACCTCACCTGTCCGTGTGTACGGATTGGACGGTAGTGCACGCCGCACGGCGTAATGGCTCCGCCAACTGCACATGCGACGAAGGGCACCGTGGTGAGCCAGGAGAACAACCAGAACTTGCTGGAAGGCTTCAAGGCCTTCCTCATGCGCGGGAACGTGATCGACCTGGCGGTCGCGGTGGTGATCGGCGCCGCGTTCACCAACATCGTGAACGCGATCGTCAAGGGAGTGATCAGCCCGATCGTCGGCGCCTTCGGCACCAAGAGCCTGGAGAGCTACCGGTCCTGCCTGAAAGGCCCTTGCCAGGTGAACGACAGCGGCGAGGTCGTCCAGGGCGTCGCCATCCTGTGGGGCTCGGTGCTCAGCGCCACGCTCAGCTTCCTGATCACCGCGGCCGTCGTCTACTTCCTGATGGTGCTGCCCATGGCCAAGTACCTGGCCCGCCGGGCGGCGCTGGAGAAGGAGAGGAGGGGTGTGGAGGAGACCCTGGAGGTCACCGAACTCGAGGTTCTCAAGGACATCCGCGACGCCCTCGTGGCGCAGCGCGGTTCGGAGCGCACTCCCTAGGGCCGCCTGCTCACAGGTGGTGCGGCGGCTTCTCGTCGAGGAAACGCGCGAGGTCGGCGGCGCTGTCGCCGCCGGCCGGAGGCCGCTCGCCCCACCCACGGTCCGTATCGTCCGCGGACGGCTGGTCCAGCGGATCGTCGAAGATCAGCGCCGGTGTCCTCTTCTTGGGACTGGCCGGACTGATCGGGCTCTCCGGACTGTTCGGGCTGTCCGGACTGCTGCCCTCGCTGTCCGCACTCTGTGTGTTCCTCGTGTTCTGCGGGTTCTTCTCTTCCTGCGGCGCCGATTCGGTCTTCGAATCACGCGGTCCGGGGGCGGGGGCGGTCCTCATAGTCCCAGCGTACGCCGGTTGTCGGGGTCTTCGGGGTCGAGCGGCCACAGTGGCGGTACGACGAGGACGACGGGACGGAAGAAGACGCCGCGGGAGCCGGTGAAGTGGAAGCGTCCGCCGATCCCCAACCGGGCGGCGAGCTCGCACATGGGCGTCAGCGGTGATCGTCGGCGTCGACGGGGGCGGGTGGCGCACCGGGCGGGGGCTCACCCGTGGGGGCGGGTGGACTGCCCGGGCCCGGCTCACCCGTCGGAGCAGGAGCCTCGCCGGGCGCGGGCTCGCCCTCGGGCGCGGGTGCGGAATCGGGCTCCGGTTCTCCGTCCGGCGTGGGTGCGGGGCCCGGGGCGTCGGGGGCTGGGGTGGGGGCCGGATCCGCCGGGGTGGGTGTGTCGCCCTGGGGCGGGGGGTCGGAGGGCTCGGTCACGCGACCACCGTAGGGGCTTACGCCACGGTTCGCCCGTTTTGGGGACTTCGAGGGTGACCGCTTCCCACGGATGGCGTCCGTGGGCGGTCTCTCTGCTGTTCTGGTGGGATGACCTCCCCTCCCCCGACTCCCCTGCGGCCCCTCGTCTCGCGCAGCCGTGACGAGGTGCACCGCGCCGCCACGCCCCTGGAGCTCTTCTTCGACCTGTGCTTCGTCGTGGCGGTCGCCCAAGCGGGCGTCCAGCTGGTGCACGCCGTCGCGGAGGGCCACGCCGGGGACGGCATCGCCCGGTACGCGATGGTGTTCTTCGCCATCTGGTGGGCCTGGATGAACTTCTCCTGGTTCGCGTCGGCGTACGACAACGACGACGCCCTCTACCGTGTGGCGACGCTCGTCCAGATCGCCGGTGTCCTGGTTCTCGCCGCCGGGGTCTCCCGGGCCTACGAGGAGCACGACTTCTTCCTGCTGTGGCTCGGGTACCTGGTGATGCGGCTCGCGCTCGCCTCGCAGTGGGTGCGCGCCGCGCGGGCCGCGTCCGGGGCGGAGCGGACGATGGCGCTGCGGTACGCGGCGGGGGTGACGCTCTGCCAGGTGGGCTGGACCGCCGTGCTGTTGGTACCGCAGGAGGCCCGCCCCTGGGTGTTCCTGGTGATGGTCGTCGCCGAGATGGCCGTACCGCCGCTCGCGGAGAAGGACTTCGCCTCCAGCTGGCACCCGCGCCACATCGCCGAGCGGTACGGGCTGTTCACCATCATCGTGCTCGGCGAGACCATCGCCGCGGCGACCGTCGCCGTGAAGACGGGCGTCGAGGAGAACGACGCGCTGGGCGACCTGCTGCCGATCGCGGCCGGCGGGCTGCTGTTGATCTTCGCCGGCTGGTGGATCTACTTCGTCGTCCCGGTGCACCGGCGCCTGCTGTCCAACCGTCAGGCCTTCCTCTGGGGGTACGGTCACTACCTGATTCTGGCGTCGGCGGCCGCGATCGGTGCGGGCATCGAGGTCGCGGTCGAGCAGGCGGTCGGCAAGGCCCACCTGTCGGTGACCGCCGCGGCGGCCGCGGTGACACTGCCGTCGGCACTGTTCCTGTTGCTGGTGTGGGTGCTGCACTCGCGCTACTTCAAGGTCGGCATCGGACAGCAGCTCGTACTGCCGTGCGCCGCGCTCGGGATCCTGCTCTGTACGTTCGCGGGGCGCTGGGGGATTCTCGCGGCGGGACTCGTCGCGGCGGCGGCCGTCGCGGTCGGAGTCACGCTCACCGCCCGTATGACACGTGGTACGCAAGGGGCATGAATGACGCACTGACGGACGTGGCAGGTCTCCGGGTGGGCCACGCGCGCGTACCGGGGGACGACGCGCTCAGCGGCACCACCGTGATCCTGGCGCCCGAGGGCGGGGCGGTCGCGGCGGTGGATGTGCGCGGCGGTGGTCCCGGCACCCGGGAGACGGACGCGCTCGACCCGCGCAACCTGGTCCAGCGCATCGAGGCGGTGGTCCTGACGGGCGGCAGCGCGTACGGGCTGGAGGCGGCGGCCGGCGTGATGGCCTGGCTGGAGGAGCGCGGCCGGGGTGTGCGCGTGGGGCCGGACCCGTCTCAGGTGGTGCCGGTGGTCCCGGCGGCGTGCGTGTTCGACCTGGGCCGGGGCGGCGACTGGAAGGCGCGGCCGGACGCGTCGACGGGGCGCGCGGCAGTGGAGGCGGCGGACGCGACGGGGCCCCGCGCCCCCGTGGAGTGCGGAGCCGTGGGGGCCGGGACCGGGGCCGTGATCGGCGGCATGAAGGGCGGGGTCGGCACGGCGAGTACGGTCCTGCCGTCCGGGATCACCGTCGGGGCGCTGGTCGTGGCCAACGCGGTGGGCTCGGCGGTCGATCCGCTGACGGGGGTGCTGTACGGGGCGTACGGCGACGGGCCGATGGACTTCCCGGACCCGGAGGTGCACGCGGCGGCGGCCCGGCGGCTGGCCGAGGCGCTGGAACGCAACGACTGGCCGCCGCTGAACACCACGCTCGCCGTGGTCGGT
Source organism: Streptomyces sp. NPDC000229 (assembly GCF_040300825.1). Lineage (NCBI taxonomy): Bacteria > Bacillati > Actinomycetota > Actinomycetes > Kitasatosporales > Streptomycetaceae > Streptomyces > Streptomyces sp. NPDC000229. The sequence goes on along the minus strand of NZ_JBEPEL010000007.1, from coordinate 93,690 downwards.
ACGGACGCGGACCTGACCCGGGCGCAGGCGCAGAAGCTTGCGGGGACGGCGCACGACGGGATCGCGCGCGCCGTGCGGCCGGTGCATCTGCTCAACGACGGCGACACCGTGTTCACCCTCGCGACGGGCGAGCGCCCCCTGCCGGACACGCACGGCCCCCTCGCGCTGAACGAGGTGCTGGCGGCCGGTGCCACCGTCGTGACCAGGGCGATCGTACGGGCGGTGCTGGCTGCCCGGTCGGTGTCGGGGCCGGGCGGCGACTTCCCCGCGTACCGCGATCTGTACCGGCTCGACTGAGGGGTGCCGGCACCGAGTTGGGCGGGGCGCGCGGGAACTCGTCCCGCGCGCCCCTCGTTTTGTGGAAGTCGGACGCGTTGTCAGACCCAGGCACTACCTTAAGCAAGCATCGAGTGACACGCGGCGACGGCCTGGAGACCCCTCTTGAACGTTCCGAACGACGAGACGACCGAGATGCACGTCGAGCGCCTCCTGGGGCGGGCGCTCAACTCCTTCGACCTGCCCGACGCGCTGGTCGAGCGACTGGACTCCGCGCTGGCGCACGCCAGTTCGCTGCACTCGTCGCACCACAGCGCGGCGCTCCACCGGGCGACGTACCGGCACACGTACCTGCTGGCCGACGGCTCGTCGCTGACGCTGTGGGAGCTGGTGCACAACACCGGGCGCGACGCCCTGGAGCAGCACGAGCTGTACGCGGACGAGACCGACGTACGGCTCGCCGCCTCCCGTCTGCCGGTCGGGTTCTCCGAGCCGGAGGACGACGTGGACGTGGATTTCGACGCGGACCTGGACGCGGACCTGGAGCTGCTGGGCGCGCTGCTGGCGCGGCCGGTGGCCCCGGCGCCGATGCTGTACGTGCCGGACGATTCGGCGGACCACGCGCGCCGGGTGCTGCGCCGCGCGGAGAACGGGGACCGGCCCGGCGAGGCGGTGGCGGCACGGCTGCGGGGCGCGTTCGCCCACCACATCAAGCAGGTCTTCGGCCGCCAGTTCAGCGTGGCGGGCAAGGACGCCGGGTTCACTCTGTACGAGCACGCGTTCCTGCTGCTGGACGGCAGTGAGACGAGCCTCTGGGAGGTGGAGCACACGGCGACCCCGGACGGCCGGCACATGTGCGAGGTGTACGAGGACGAGCACTCCGCGCGCGAAGCCATGGAGCTCCGCGCGCGGGTGCGGGGACGCGTGCGCTGACGGACCGGGTCCGCCGGCGTCAGGCGGCGACGGCGACCTTCTCGTGCGTCTCGCCCGGCTCACCGGTCGGAGCCGGGGAGGACGCCTTGCGGGCGTGGCCCTTGAGCAGGACGACGAGTGCGGTGCTGACCAAGGTGCCGGCGAGGATCGCGACGAGGTAGAGCAGCGGGTTGCCGATCAGCGGGACGACGAAGGCGCCGCCGTGCGGGGCGCGCAGGGTGCACTCGAAGAGCATCGACAGGGCACCGGTGACCGCGCCGCCCGCCATCGCCGAGGGGATGACACGCAGCGGGTCGGCGGCGGCGAAGGGGATGGCGCCCTCGGTGATGAACGAGGCGCCGAGCACCCAGGCCGCCTTGCCGTTCTCCCGCTCGGCCCTGGTGAACAGCCTGCCGCGCACCACCGTGGCCAGAGCCATCGCCAGCGGCGGCACCATGCCGGCGGCCATCACGGCGGCCATCACCTTCAGGGAGCCGTCATTGGGACTGGCGAGCCCGCCGACGGCGAAGGCGTAGGCGACCTTGTTGAGCGGGCCGCCCAGGTCGAAGCACATCATCAGGCCGAGGATCACGCCCAGGACGACCGCGTTGGCCCCGGACAGGCCCGACAGCCAGTCGGTCAGGGCCCTCTGGAGCGACGCGATGGGCTTGCCGATCACCAGGAACATCAGGAAGCCGACGATCGCGGAGGAGATGAGGGGGATGACGACCACGGGCATGATGCCGCGCAGCGGCGTCGGCACCCTGACCCGCCGGATCGCCATCACCACCCCGCCCGCGATCAGACCGGCGGCGAGGCCGCCGAGGAACCCGGCGTTGATGGTCAGCGCCACGGCGCCGCCGACGAAGCCGGGGACCAGTCCGGGGCGGTCGGCCATGCCGTACGCGATGTAACCGGCGAGGACCGGCACGAGGAAGCTGAACGCCAGGCCGCCGATCTGGAACAGCAGCGCGGCCCAACTGTCGGCCTGTCCCCAGGCGAAGTGCTCGGCGACGGAGGGGGCCTTGTCGATGGTGTAGCCGCCGATGGCGAAGCCGAGCGCGATGAGGAGCCCGCCGGCGGCGACGAACGGCACCATGTAACTGACGCCCGACATCAGCCACTTGCGGAGCTTGGTGGCGTAGCCCTCGCCGGGCTCGCCCGCGCTCTCGACGGGGGTGCCCGGGGATGCCGGGGTGGTGACCTCGCCGCGTTCGGCCTTGCCCCGGACGTCGGCGATGAGCTCGGCGGCCCGGTTGATCCCGGCCTTGACGCCGACGTCGACGGTGGGCTTCCCGGCGAACCGTTCCTTCTCCCGGACCGGGACGTCATGCGCGAAGATCACGCCGTCGGCGGCCGCGATGACGGCGGGGTCGAGCCGGGTGAACCCGGCGGAGCCCTGCGTCTCGACGACCACCTCGACCCCGGCGTCCCGTCCGGCGTTCTCCAGGGACTCGGCCGCCATGTAGGTGTGCGCGATGCCGGTCGGACACGACGTCACGGCGACGACCCGGAACGGCACCGACGGTCCGCCCCCGGGGGTTCCCCCCGGCCCTCTGGTGGCACCTCCGGCCCCGGACGGCTCGCCGGCGGAGGCAGGGCCTGCCGCGGCGCCGTATCCGGTGGCGCCGCCCGGCGCGGCGGCCTCGCCGCCGCTGGACGCCCTCGTCCCGCCCTCGGCGGGGGCGCCCTCCGCTCCGGCAGGTGCCCCGTCGGAGGGCGAGCCTTCGGCTGCGTCCTGCCCCGCGCCGGTGTCGCCGGTCGTCGCTCCCGGCTCCCCACCCGCGGCGGGGGCTTCAGGGGCGGAGCCAGGCACCCCGGCGGCCTGCCGGGTGGTGCTCCCCCGTGCGCCGGCAGACGCCCCCGGGACACCTCCGTCGACGGCGCCCTGCGCGCCTGAGGCCCGAGAGGCCCCCGAGGCCCCGGAAGACCCGGAAGCCCGGGAAGAACCCTCGCCGGAGACGGCGCCCCCGGCCGGGGCGGCGGTGCCCTCGTTCCGGGGCGACGAGGCCGGCTCCGGGGCGTCGCCACGGATCAGGGCGGCGGCTTCGGCGGAGGAGGTCAGCGTCCGGAGCGCAGAGGTGAAGCCGGGGTTCATCAGGCGGCGGGCCAGGGACGAGAGGATCGTCAGGTGGGCGTCGTCCGCGCCGGCCGGGGCGGCGATCAGGAAGATCAGGTCCGCCGGGCCGTCCGGGGCGCCGAAGTCGATACCGGAGCCCGAGCGGCCGAAGGCGAGCGTCGGCTCCGTCACGTGGGCGCTGCGGCAGTGCGGGATGCCGATGCCGCCGTCCAGGCCGGTCGGCATCTGCGCCTCACGCGCCGCCACATCGGCCAGGAAGCCGTCCAGGTCGGTCACCCGGCCGAGCCGCACCATGCGCTCGGCGAGCGAGCGGGCCGCCTCTTCCTTCGTGTTCGCGGCCAGGTCGAGATCGACCAGGTCCGCGCTGATCATGTCGCTCATCGCGGTTCCCTTACTCGCTCAGGTCTCGGTCGAGGGGTACGTCGGCGGTGACGGTGACCGCCGACAGGTCCAGGTCGGCCGGGGTCGGCATCTCGCTGCCCGGCAGCTGCACGGCCGCCGCGCCGTGCGCCACCGCCGCCGCGAGCGCGTCCGGTCCTTCGCCGCCCGCGGCGAGGAAACCCGCCAGGGACGCGTCGCCCGCACCGACGTTGCTGCGTACGGTGCCGACGGCGGCGTACCCGTAGAAGACACCGGCCCCGGACACCAGCAGTTGCCCGTCCGCGCCCAGGCTGGCCAGCACCGTGCCGGCGCCCGCTTCACGCAGTTCCTCCGCCGCCTTGAGCGCGTCGCCCACCGTGGCGAGGGGGCGGCCGACCGCTGCGGCCAGTTCCTCCGCGTTGGGCTTGACCACGTCGGGGCGGGCGCGCAGCGCGGCCGGCAGCGACGGCCCGGAGGTGTCGAGGGCGATCCGCGCGCCGTACCCGTGCGCGCGGGTGACCAGGTCGGCGTACCACTCCGGTCCGAGGCCGCGCGGCAGGCTGCCGCAGCAGGCGACCCAGTCGGCGGTGGGCGAGTAGGCGCCGACCGCCGCCAGGATCGCCTCCGACTCGCCGGGGGTCAGCCAGGGCCCCGGCGCGTTGATCTTCGTGAGTGTGCCGTCGGGTTCGGCGACCGCGATGTTGGAGCGGGTGTGGCCCTTGAGCGGGACGGGCGCCACCTCGATGCCCTCGTCGGCCAGCAGTTCGGCGACGAGCGCGCCGGGCGCGCCGCCCAGCGGTACGACGGCGACGGTACGGTGTCCGGCCGCCGCCACGGCCCGGGAGACGTTGACGCCCTTGCCTCCCGGGTCCATGCGTTCGCCGGTGGCGCGCAGCACCGCGCCGCGCTCCAGGGCCGGGACTTCGTAGGTCCGGTCCAGGGACGGGTTGGGGGTGACGGTGAGGATCATGTGCGTACGACTTCCGTTCCGGTCGCCTCGATGGCCGCCGCGTGCTCGGGGCTGAGTCCGGTGTCCGTGATGAGCAGATCCACGTCGGTGAGGTCGCCGAAGCGGGCGAAGTGCTCCTCGCCGTGCTTGGCCGAGTCGGCGAGCAGCACCACGCGGCGGGCGGCGGCGACCATGGCGCGCTTCACGGCGCCCTCGGCGAGGTCGGGGGTGGTGAGCCCGTGCTCGACGGAGAACCCGTTCGCGCCGAGGAGGAGCACGTCGGCGCGGATCTCGCCGTACGCGCGCAGCGCCCACGCGTCGACCGCGGCGCGGGTACGGTGCCGGACGCGTCCGCCGACCAGGTGGAGGGCGATGCCGGGGTGGTCGGCCAGCCGGAAGGCGGCGGGCAGGGCATGGGTGACGACGGTAAGCGCGCACTCGGGGGGCAGCCCGGCGGCCACGCGGGCCACGGTGGAGCCGGCGTCGAGGATGACGCTGCCGTCCTCGGGCAGCTCGGCGAGCGCGGCGCGCGCGATGCGGTCCTTCTCGTCGGCGGCGGTGGACTCGCGTTCGGCGAGGTCGGGCTCGAAGTCGAGCCGCCCGGCCGGGATGGCCCCGCCGTGCACCCGGCGGACCAGTCCGGCGCGGTCCAGGGCCTTGAGGTCGCGCCGGATGGTCTCGGCCGTGACCTGGAACTCCTCGGCCAGGGAGAGCACGTCGACCCGGCCGCCCTCGCGGGCGAGGCGCAGGATCAGCTGTTGGCGCTCCGGTGCGTACATGTGGTTTTAGGTCCGATCGATGCCCGAGTTTGTGGTTTCACCAGCAGACTACGTCCACAGAGGGGGTAAGTAAACGCATTCGGGCAAATGGAAGGCCCGGATCCAGGGACCCGCAAGATCCCTGGATCCGGGCCGTCAGCCCTCCGCGCGGCCGGGCTCCCCGCCCGTCGGCGCCGGCTGGAGCCTCAGCGCGTCAACGCCGGCTCCGGCGCCTCGGCAGACACCTCGTCGGCCGCCGCCGCAGCCTCCATGTGCTGCTTCGGGCGCCCCGGCAGCGCGAACATCACGGCGAAGATCACCACGAGGACCGCCACGACCCACCACAGCGCGCCCCGGAACGCCTCCGCGAACGCGGCTCCGACCTGACCGGGCGCGAGCCGCTCCCCGTCGATGGCGCCGAAGAAGACCACCGACACCAGCCCCAGGCCCAGCGCCGTACCCATCTGTCCGGTCGTGTTGATCAGCCCGGACGCCGAGCCGGCGTGCTCACGCGGCACGTCCGACAGCACCGCGTCGGTCAGCGGAGCCACGATCAGACCCATGCCCACACCCATCACGATCAGCGGCGCCGCCATCTGCCAGGGCTCGATCCCCGTCCCGTACCGCCCGGCCTCCCAGATGTAGAGGAGCACCCCGGCGACCATCGTCAGCGCGCCCGCCTGAAGCACCTTCCGCCCGAAGCGCGGGACCAGCTTCTGTACGGACATCCCGGCCGCGGCCGACACCGCGATGGAGAACGGCACGCCGGTCAGGCCGGCCTTCAGCGGGCTCCAGCCCAGTCCGGTCTGCATGTACAGCGTCCAGACCAGGAAGAAGATGCCCATCACGACACCGAAGGTCAGCTGCACCGCGATACCGGCGGCGAAGCTCTTCACCCGGAACAGGGACAGTTCGACCAGCGGGGAGCCGTCCTTGCGCGTCTTGTACTTCTCGTACGCCACGAACGCCCCGAACACCACCAGGCTGCCCACCATGCACCCATGGCCCCACAGCGGCCAGCCCAGCTCACGGCCGCGCGTCAGCGGGTAGATCAGCATCAGCAGTCCGAGCGTGACCAGCGCGACGCCGACCAGGTCCAGCCGCATCGTCTTCTCGGCGCGCGACTCGGTGATGAACTTCCGGCCCAGGATCAGCCCGGCGATGCCCACCGGGAGGTTGATCAGGAAGATCGGCCGCCACTCCAGCCCGAACAGGTTCCACTGGGTCAGCAGCGCGCCCAGCAGCGGCCCGGAAACGGCCCCGAGCCCCACCACCGCGCCGAACATCCCGAACACCTTGCCGCGCTCGTGCGCCGGGAAGGTGACATGGATGATCGCCAGCACCTGCGGCACCATCATCGCGGCCATCGCACCCTGCATCAGCCGGGAGGCGACCAGCATCTCGGGGCTCGCGGCGAGACCGCAGAGCGCGGAGGCGACGGTGAAGCCGGTCATCCCGACGAGGAACAGCCGCCTGCGGCCGTAGATGTCACCCAGGCGACCGCCCGTGATCAGCCCGGCCGCGAAGGCCAGCGCGTAACCGGCGGTGATCCACTGGATCGCGCCGAAGGACGCCGACAGGTCCCGCTCGATGCTGGGGATGGCGATGTTGACGATGGTGACGTCGACGAGGTCCATGAACGCGGCGGTCATGACGATGGCGAGCGCCAGCCATCGCCGTCGGTCGGCATGGGGCACAGCGGTGTGCGAGGGAGTGGTGGTGGAGGTCATGCGACAAAATTAGTCGGCTTATAGGTCAGTCCATGTCCTAATGAACGAGCATCCTGGACAGCATGACGGACACTCCGGCACGACTCCTGAATCTGCTGTCGCTCCTCCAGACACCTCGCGAGTGGCCGGGGAGCGAACTGGCCGAACGGCTCGACGTCAGCCCCCGGACGATCCGGCGCGACGTCGACCGACTGCGCGACCTGGGCTACCCGGTCGAGGCGAGCCGCGGCCCGATCGGCGGGTACCGGCTGGTGGCGGGGGCCGCGATGCCGCCGCTCCTGCTGGACGACGAGGAGGCGGTGGCCATCGCCGTCGGGCTGCGCGCCGGGGCCGGCCACGCCATCGAGGGCGTCGAGGAGGCGGCCGTACGGGCGCTGGCCAAGCTGGAGCAGGTCCTCCCGTCGCGGCTGCGGCACCGGGTCGCCACGCTCCAGAACGCGACGATCCCGCTGACGCGCGGCGACGGCGCGACCGTCGCGCCCTCGACGCTGACCACGCTCGCGGCGACCGTCACCGCCCACGAACGCCTCCGGTTCGGGTACCGCGCGGGCGACGGCACGGAGAGCAAACGGCAGGTCGAGCCGTACCGCCTGGTGTCGACGGGCCACCGCTGGTACCTGGTGGCGTACGACCTGGAGCGCGGGGACTGGCGGACGTTCCGCGTCGACCGGGTCACCGACCCGTTCGCGACGGGCGCCAGGTTCACGCCCCGCGAGCTGCCGACGGGGGACGCGGCGCAGTTGCTGGGCCACTCGGTGACCCGTACGCAGGAGCTCGACGTGGACGTCACCTTCGAGGCGCCCGCGGCCTTCGTGACCGCGCGCCTCCCCGCGCACCTCGTCCCGGCCCCGACGGGCCCGGACACGTGCCGGCTGCGCGCCCGGTCGACGGACTCGGTGGAGTGGCTGGCGCTGCGGCTGGCCCTGGTGGACTGCGAGTTCACCGTGCACGGCCCGGACGCGCTGCTGTCGTACGTAACGGCCCTGGGCGCCCGCCTGACCCGCTCGGTGACGTGAGCCCCGGGCCGCACGGCCAGGTGAAACCCGCCCGCCCGGGCGGCGCGGCGCCCCGAGGTCGTCTCGGTGCGCCCGCCGCAGCGTGAACCGCACGGGCGGCCGGCCGCGCCCTCCCCGAGCCGGGGGGCCCCGGGAGCACGGGCGGCCCCGGGTCTCCGGGGCCAGGTGCTCCGGGCGGCCCGGGGCCGGGGCCTCGGAGGGTTACGCCGCCGCGTCGAAGCCCGTGTCGCGGGCCATGCGCTTCAGTTCCAGCAGGGCGTGCTTCTCGATCTGGCGGATCCGCTCGCGCGTCAGGCCGTGCTCCTTGCCGACCTCGGTCAGCGTCCGCTCGCGGCCGTCCTCGATGCCGTAGCGCATGCGGATGATCGACGCCGTACGGTTGTCGAGCTTGCCGATCAGGTCGTCCAGTTCCTCGCTGCGCAGCAGCGTCATCACCGACTGCTCGGGCGACACCGCGGAGGTGTCCTCCAGGAGGTCGCCGAACTGGGTCTCGCCGGCGTCGTCCACCGACATGTTCAGCGACACCGGGTCGCGCGCCCAGTCCAGGACGTCGATGACCCGCTCCTCGTTCGAGCCGAGCTCGGCGGCGACCTCCGCGGGCTCCGGGTCGCGGCCGTGCTCGCGGTTGAACTCCCGCTGCACGCGCCGGATGCGGCCCAGCTCCTCCACCAGGTGCACGGGGAGGCGGATGGTGCGCGACTGGTCGGCGATCGACCGGGTGATGGCCTGGCGGATCCACCAGGTCGCGTACGTCGAGAACTTGAAGCCCTTGGTGTAGTCGAACTTCTCCACCGCGCGCACCAGGCCCGCGTTGCCCTCCTGGATCAGGTCGAGAAGAGGCAGGCCACTGCGCGGGTAGCGGCGGGCGACCGCCACGACGAGACGCAGGTTCGACCGGATGAAGACGTCCTTGGCGCGCTCGCCCTCGGCGACCAGGCGCTCCAGCTCCTCGCGGGAGGCGCCCGAGGCCTCGGAATCCACCTCACCGTCGAGGATCTGCTGGGCGTACACGCCCGCCTCGATGGTCTGGGACAGCTCGACCTCCTTGGCGGCGTCGAGCAGGGGCGTGCGCGCGATCTCGTCGAGGTACATGCCGACCAGGTCGCGGTCGGCGATCTCCCCGCCCACGGCGCGAACGCTGCTTGCCCGGTCCGTGGTCCTGGTCTCACTGCCGGCGGACTGACGACGGGCGACGGCACGGGTTGCCATGCGAGCTCCCTTGCTGAGTAGGTCGCGACACCCTCCCGGGTGCCCTGCATCCGACGGAAACAACGACTGGAATCCGGACAGAATTCCCATGAAGCCCGTCGATTTCCGCGATCTTGCAGTACCCTGTCCCGCCACCGAGGGGAGGGCGGATGCCGCACGACGGCGAAGAGGTGCAGGTCAGGCCGGGCGGGGATGATGACCTCACGGGCCTCACGGCCCTCTACAACCACTACATCCGTGAGACGGCCGTCACATTCGACACTGCCCCGTTCACCCCCGAAGAACGCCGCCCGTGGCTGCACTCCCACCCGGAAGACGGCCCCCACCGCCTGCTGGTTGCTCGCCGGGCCGGCGACCCCGGAACGGTGCTCGGGTACGTCACCTCCAGCCCCTTCCGGCCGAAGCCCGCGTACTCGACATCGGTCGAGGTGAGCGCCTATCTCGCCCCGGAGGCGGCGGGGCGCGGCATCGGGACCCTGCTCTACAGGCACCTCTTCGAGGCGCTGGCGGAAGAGGACGTGCACCGCGCCTACGCCGGGATCGCGCTGCCGAACGAGGCGTCGGTACGCCTGCACGCCCGATTCGCGTTCCGGCACATCGGCACCTTCGCGGAGGTGGGCCGGAAGTTCGGGCGGTACTGGGACGTGGCCTGGTACGAGAAGACGCTCTAGCCGAACTGCACCGACCGCTTGGCCAGCCCCATCCAGAACCCGTCGATCACGCTGCGCCCACCGTTCAGGTCGCCGGCCGCGTCGGCGGCGCCCAGCGTGACGAACAGGGGCGCGAAGTGCTCGGTACGGGGGTGGGCGAGCGCCCCGGCCGGTGCGGCGTGCGCGAAGTCCAGCAGCGCGTCCACGTCCGCCGCCTCCAGCGCCCGCCGCCCCCAGTCGTCGAACTCGGCCGACCAGCCGGGCACGCCCTCGTGCCGCAGCGCCGCCAGGTTGTGGGTGAAGAATCCGCTCCCGACGATCAGCACGCCCTCGTCGCGCAGTGGCGCCAGCTTCCGTCCGATACCCATGAGCCGGGCCGGGTCGAGCGTGGGCAGGGACATCTGGAGGACCGGGACGTCGGCGTCCGGGTACATCTCGACGAGCGGGACGTACGCCCCGTGGTCCAGCCCCCGGTCGGCCAGGTCCTGCACGGGCGTGCCGGGTGCGCTCAGCAGCTTGCGGACGGACTCGGCGAGCCGTGGAGCGCCGGGCGCGGCGTACCGCACCTGGTAGTAGTGCGCGGGGAAGCCCCAGAAGTCGTGGACGAGTGGCACGGTTCCGGTGGCGCCGAGGGCGAGCGGGGCCTCCTCCCAGTGGGCGGAGACCATCAGGATCGCGGAGGGCCGGGGCAGGCGGGCGGCCCAGGCGGCGAGCTGACCGGGCCAGACGGGGTCGTCGGCGAGCGGTGGCGCGCCGTGCGAGAGGTAGAGGGCGGGCATCCGCCCCGGAGGACCCGGAGGGTCCACGGATGTGGTCATGGCGGCGGCTCCTGGCGTGGTCTTCCATCCTACTTGCTTGAACATTCAATCAAGCTTTGAGCAGAAGCGTACCTATCACTTGTTCAACTTTCAAGAAGCCGTAGAGTGGATACATGGATACGGCACCGAACGGCGGGAGCGAGGAGCCACGCTGGCTCAGCGACGAGGAGCAGCGCGTCTGGCGCGCCTACCTGCACGCCACCATGCTCCTGGAGGACCACCTCGACCGCCAGCTCCAGCGCGACGCCGGGATGCCGCACATCTACTACGGACTGCTCGTCCAGCTCTCCCAGGCCCCGCGCCGCCGCATGCGGATGACCGAGCTGGCCAAGAACGCCAAGATCACCCGGTCCCGGCTGTCGCACGCCGTGGCCCGGCTGGAGAAGAACGGCTGGGTACGCCGCGAGGACTGCCCCTCCGACAAGCGCGGCCAGAACGCCTACCTGACGGACCAGGGGTACGCGGTGCTGAAGCGGAGTGCCCCCGGCCACGTCACCGCCGTACGCCAGGCGGTGTTCGACCGGCTCAGCCCGGAGCAGGTCGACCAGCTCGGCGAGATCATGCGGGTCATGGCCGAGGGCCTCCAGCCGTCGGACCGGGACGCCGACCTGCCCTGGCTGCGCTGACCGCGACGGGCCGCCGGCAGGTCGCCCGCAGACCCCCGCGCCGGGTCGCCCGCGCCACGCCCCGCGTCAGGTCGTCAGCAGCACGCCCGCGTACGATGCCGCCGCCACGATCACCCAGGCCGTGAGGCCCAGCACCGCGACCCGCGCCCCCGTGCGGGACAGCGTCGGCAGGTGCACCGCACTGCCCAGGCCGAACAGGGCGGCCGCGAGAAGGAGTTCCTGGGCCGAACCGGCGGCGTCCAGGGCCGGTTCGGGCAGCCACCCGGTCGTGCGCAGCGCCACCATGGCGAGGAACCCGGCGACGAACAGCGGCACGAGCGGCGGCCGCCCGCCCTTCGGCGCGGTACGCCCCCGCCGCCGCGCGGCCACCACCAGTGCCGCGACCATCGGGGCCAGCAGGGCGACCCGCATCAGCTTGACCAGGACCGCCTCGCCGAGCGCGCCCGGCCCGGCCGTCTGCGCGGCGGCGACCACCTGGCCGACGTCGTGCACCCCCGCCCCCACCCAGCGCCCGAACTGCGCGTCGGTCAGACCCAGCGGACCGTGCAGCAGCGGGAGCACGGCGATCGCGAGCGTGCCGCACAGGGTCACCAGCGCCACCGAGGTGGCGGCGTCGTCCTCGTCGCTGTCCCGCACGGCGCTCACCGCGCCGATCGCCGACGCGCCGCAGATCGCGTACCCCGTGGCGATGAGCACCGGTTGGTCCCCCGACAGCCCGAGGCGGCGCCCCAGCCACCATGTACCGCCGAAGGTGGCAGCCACGACCGCGATCACCATGGCGACCGTCCCCCAGCCGAGGCCCAGGACGTCGGAAAGGCTCAGCTTCAGCCCGAGCAGGACGACACCGACGCGCATCAGGCGCTTGGCCGCCAGCGTCAGGCCCGCCCGGCAGCGGCCCCGGACACGGGTGCGCAGCCATGGCGTGTGCGCGGTGGCGACGCCCAGGACGACGGCGGCGGTGAGCATCGGAACGGCCGGCACGGCCAGGTGCAGCAGCCAGGCCACGCCGACCCCGGCCGCGGCGAGCGCGAGCCCGGGCAGGGGGCCGGGTCCTGCGTGGGCGCCGACCCGGAGCGGGCGGACGCGTGAGCCGACGAGCGCCATCAACGGTCCGCGGGCAGGCGGTAGACGCGCCGGACGCTGGTGCCCAGGCGCGTGATGTCGGCGCCGTAGACGTGGAGCGACAGGGCGGTGCGGTCGCCGCCGTTGCGTACGGAGTGGATGTCGCCGGGCGGGGCGAAGGCGGCGACCTCGCCGGGCCCGTTCACCACGTCCTCGGTGACCAGGAGCCGGGCGGAGGGGCCGTCCGGGACGAGCTGGTAGCGCCGTTCGTGCTCCTCGCCCTGGTGGACGCCGGTCGCGCACCACGAGACGTGGTCGTGGATGGGCGTGGACTGCCCGGGCAGCCAGACGAGGGCGACCACGGAGAAACCGCCGTCGGGCTCGGCGTGCAGGACGTGCTGGCGGTAGTGGGCGGGGTCGGGCTCGCACTGCGCCGGGGTGAGCAGGTCCGGCGCGCCCAGGTGCGGGACGAGGCGTTCCGCCACGAGCCGGGCGGTCGGCTCGGGCGGCAGTCCGCGATCCACGGTTTCGCGTATCGCGGCGACGAGGGTACGAAGGCGTTCGGTGGTCGGGCCGGCAGCGGCAACGGAGGTCGTCGTCATGGCGGCAGCGTCCGCCCGGCGAAACCATCACGTCCAACGAGGGTTTTTTGCCATGTGCCCAACCACCGCTTATGAGTGGGGCGGGCTCAGCACCCCACTTTGGACTCCGCCACCGTGACGATCGCGTCCAGCATGAGGGCCGTGGCGGGGATCCTGAGATGGTCGCGGAGGACGTACGCGTACACCTGGCGGCGTGTGTGCGGCTCGACGATCCGCCCGGTGACCTTGTCGTGGCAGAGGAACGACAGGACGAGCGCGGGCACCATGGCGATGCCGACGCCGGCCGCCACCAGGCTCTGCATCACCAGGTTGTCGTCCGTGGTGCAGGCGATGTCGGGGCTGAAGCCCGCCTCCGCGCAGGCGTGCAGGAAGTTGGCGTTGCAGCGCGCGCAGCCGGCGATCCACCGCTCGTGCGTCAGATCGGTCAGGTGCACGGCCCGGCGGCGGGCGAGCGGGTGCCCGGTGGGCAGGAGCACCGTCAGCGGGTCCTCCAGCAGCTTGAACTCGTCGAGTTCCTCGGGGACGTCGACCCGTAGGCCCGGATAACTGAAGGCCAGGGTGATGTCGCACTCGCCCCGGGCCACCATCCGCAAGGACTCGGGCGGCTCGCTCTCCACCAACTCGACGCGGACACCCGGGTGTTCGGCTGCCATCCGGGCCATGGCCTCGGGCAGGATCGTCGCTCCGGCGCTGGGGAAGGCGCACACGCGCACCCGGCCGGAGCGCAGCCGCGCTATGGCGTCGATCTGTTCCTGGGCGGCGGCCAGGCTGTCGAGGATCGTCCCGGTGTGCCGGGTGAGGGCCTCCCCCGCCTCGGTGAGCCTGAGGCCGCGCCCGACCCGGGTGAACAGCGGTGTGCCGACGTCCCGTTCGAGCGCCTTCATCTGCTGGCTCACGGCCGGCTGCGTATAGCCGAGGGCGCGGGCGGCCGCTGTATAGGAACCGGTCCTGACCACTTCATGGAAGGTCTTGATGTACCGGGAGTCGAACACAGTCGAAAGCATAAGCAGAAATTGGGGTGTGGAAAGAAGCGTTCCCCGCCACGTCGGTGGCGGGGAACGCTTCTTCGGTCACGCCCGTACGCCGTCACGCCCGTACGCTGTTACGCCCGTACGCCGTCACGCCCGTACGCCTCAGTGCGCGATGACCGGGATCTTCACCTCGTCCGCGGCACGATCGGCGTCGCCGCCGCCCGCGACCGGCTGCGAACCGGCGCCCGGACGGCCCGTGTTGATGAACGTGACCGCGATCGCGGCCGACACCAGCAGGATGCCGACGGCCCACCAGATGGCGGCGGAGTAGCCCTCCACCATGCCCTGGAGCTGGAGCAGCTTCTGCGCCTGGGGAGTGGTCGCCCCGGCGGCGTGGTCCGTGATGTACGCGGTGGTCGCCGACGCGGCGATGGTGTTGAGCAGCGCCGTACCGATGGCGCCGCCGACCTGCTGCGAGGTGTTCACCATCGCGGAGGCCACACCGGAGTCCCGGGCCTCGACACCGTGCGTCGACAGGGACATGGCCGGCATGAAGGCCGTACCCATGCCGAGGCCCAGCAGGAGCTGCGCGGGCAGGATGAGCCCGGCGTACGACGAACCCACCTCCAGCTGCGTCAGCAGCAGCATGCCTGCGGCAGCCGCGAGGAACCCGGGGCCCATCAGCAGCCGGGGTGCGACGCGGGTCATCAGACGGGCACCGATCTGCGTCGAGCCCGTGATCATGCCGGCGATCATCGGCAGGAAGGCGAAACCGGTCTTGACCGGCGAGAAGCCCTTGACCACCTGCAAGTAGTAGGTGAGGAAGAGGAACAGGCCGAACATCGCGATGATGGCGAGCCCGAGGGAGAGGTAGACACCGCCCCGGTTGCGCTCGGTGATCACGCGCAGCGGCAGCAGCGGCGACTTCACCTTCGCCTCGACGGCGACGAACGCGGCGAGCAGCACGGCGGAGGCGATGAACAGGCCGATGGTGCTCGTGTCGGACCAGCCGTCGGACTCGGCGCGGGTGAAGCCGTACACCAGGGAGACCAGGCCCAGGGTGGACAGGACGACGCCCGGGATGTCGAGGGGTGAACGGTTGCGGCCGCCGGCCGGCTCGCGGATCACGAAGTAGGCGCCCGCGGCGGCGACGACGGCGAAGGGGATGTTGACGAAGAACGTCCAGCGCCAGTCGAGGTACTCGGTGAGGACGCCGCCGAGGATCAGGCCCACGGCGCCACCGCCACCGGCGATCGCCCCGTAGATGCCGAACGCCTTGGCGCGCTCCGTGGCATCGGTGAACATCACCGCCAGGAGCGACAGCGCGGCGGGCGCGAGCAGCGCGCCGAAGGCGCCCTGGAGGGCGCGCGAGCCGAGCATCATCGCCTCGCCGGTGGCCGCGCCACCCAGCGCGGAGGCCGCGGCGAAGCCCAGCAGGCCGACGACGAAGGTGCGCTTGCGGCCCCACAGGTCGGCGATGCGGCCACCGAACAGCAGCAGACCGCCGAAGGCGAGGGCGTACGCGGTGATGACCCACTGCCGGTTGCCGTCCGAGATCCCCAGGTCCTGCTGGGCGGAGGGCAGCGCGATGTTCACGATCGTCGCGTCGAGCACGACCATCAGCTGGGCCAGGGCTATGAAGACCAGCGCTTTCCAGCGGCTGGGGTCGGGTGCGAGGTCGGCCGGGGCGGGTCTGGAAGACGTTTTCGGCATGGGAGCAGCCACCTAAGGACTCGGAAAGGCGAAAAACGGGCGTCAGGACGGACGTACGGGTAGGGGCCGTGGGCGTGGAGGCGGTCAGGACGGTCGTGGGGGGTGGCCGGTCGTCACGGTGGCCGCCCCGGAAGGCTCACGGCCCGCGCCGCAGGTCCTCCAGGGTCGCGGCCGTGCCGGGGAGCTCGGAGCGCGCGGGCGTCTCCAGGCCGTCCAGGAACAGCTGCAGATGGCGATGGACGAATCGGTCGAAGTTCGGGCAGGCGGAGCCCGGCAGCGGCCGGGTGAGCTGGGAGAGGCCGATCATCAGGTCACCCACGGCGACGTCGGTGCGCAGCCGGCCGGCCGCCTGCGCCCGGTCGAAGAGCGCCTCCACGGCCTCCTCCAGGCGGTCGCGTTCGGCGAGCAGCTCGGGGTGGTCCTTGTCGAAGGCGCCGGAGAGCATCGGGCACAGGGCACCGATCCGCTCGTCGGCGGCGGCGTGGGTGAAGCGGCGCAGCGCCTCGAAAGCGTCGGCCTCCTCGGCGGCCGCTTCCAGGGCTCGCTCGGTGGTGCGGGACATGACGGACAGGACGACCTCGTGGACGAGAGCGCCCCGGTCCGGGAAGTGCCGGTAGAGCGTGGCGTTGCCGACTCCGGCGCGGCGGGCGACCTCGTCGAACGGCACGTCGGGCCCGAGCTCGACGAACATCTCACGGGCCGCCGTCACGATCCGCTCGCGGTTGCGCAGGGCGTCCGCCCGGGGGCGGGACGGGCGGGACGCGTGAGATCCGTGCGATCCGCGCGGTCCGCGCGATCCGCGCGATCCGCGCGATCCCTGCGACGCGGCACGCGTGCCGGCTCCCGTGCCGGCGCCGGTACTGGTACCGGTACCGGCCGCACCCGTACCCGTGCCCGTACCCGTGCCCGCACGCGTGCCCGTGCCCGCACCCGTGCCCGCACGCGTGCCCGTGGCCGTACCCGTGGCCGCACGCGTACCCGTGGCCGCACGCGTGCCCGTGGCCGTACCCGCGCTCGTGGTCGTCACGGTTCACTCCCTCTCCTCCGCGCACAACCGGGGACGGCTTCCCCGTTTGTCAGCGACATAGGGCTAAACGGGGAGGCCGTCCCCGGTTACTCCCGTTTCCACTGTGACCTGCGCCACTCAGCTCCTCGCGAGTAACCCACGATCGGCCGTACCTGGCGGGCGCCCGCCCACGGCCCGGCAGAGGCTGAGCGGACGGAGAGCAGTCGGACCCGGCCGGCTGCCGCCGACCGAAGGCGATCAGCACGCATGCAGCAGACCCGCCGGCGGATACGCAGACCGGTCGCCCTCGGAGCGGCCGCCACCAGCCTCGCCATGGCCGGCCTGGTCACGGCGAGCTCGACCCTCCCCGACCCGACCCGCGCCTCGGCCGGCCCCGTCGCCGCCCGCTCCGCCGCCGACGAGCCGGGGCTCGCGCCGTGCCGGATCACGACCACCGTGGGGGTCCAGTTGTCGGAGGGCATACCCACGGGCCCGGGCTACGCCCGCTCCACGGGCGAGGTCCGGGCCCTGACCCTGATGGTCGACTTCCCCGACGCCCCCGGCGAGGGCCCGGCGATGAGCCGGTTCGCCGAGTTCTTCCCGCAGACCACGGACTGGTTCCGCATCAGCTCATACGGGCGGCTCCGCTACCGCCCCGAGGCCCCGCTGAAGGACTGGTTGCGGATGCCGATGCCGTTCGGCTCGTACGGGATCGAGCGCGGCTCACCGTACGAACCCGGCTACCGCCGGCTCGTCGAGGACATCGTGACGGCCGCCGACCCGAAGGTCGACTTCGCCGACTACGACCTGGTCAACATCCTGGTCACGCCGAACGCGGGCCCCTCCGCGCTGGACACCGTCCTGTCCGTCACCTTCTCCGGCAACGGCGAGGCCCCCCACGCGGACGGCGCGCCGCTCGCCAACACCTCGTTCGTCTACAGCCGCCAGGACGACGGTTCGGGTACGTACCACGAGACGGGGTTCCGGGTCCTGCCGCACGAGAACGGCCATGTCTTCGGGCTGCCCGACCTCTACACCGCCGAGGGCGGCGGCGCGGTGGGGCACTGGGACATCATGTCCGAGGACTGGGGGGCCAACAACGACCTGCTGGCCTGGCACAAGTGGAAACTGGGCTGGCTCGACAACGGCCAGGTGCGGTGTGCCTCCGCGTCCGGCACCCGCGAGTACACGCTCACGCCGCTGGCCACGAAGGGCGGGCCCAAGCTCGCCTTCGTCCCGCTCACCCCGGAGTCCGGGTACGCGGTGGAGGTCCGCACCCGGGACGGCAACGACGAGGCGGTGTGCGAGCCGGGTGTGCTGATCTACCACGTCCAGTCCGACGTGGACACCGGGCACGGCCCGGTCACCGTCGTGGACAGCGACCGCGACAGCGGCGGCTGCACGCGCCGCCCCAACGTGCACGCCGAGCTGTCGGACGCCCCGTACCGCCCCGGCGAGTCCTTCACCGACCGCGAGAGCGGCGTACAGATCACGGTGCTGTCCGAGGATCCGAAGACGGGCACCTACCGGGTCCGCGTCAGCCGCGCCTGACCCGCGCCTGAACCACCGGCCGCAGGTCCCGCTTCAGCACCTTGCCCGTCGCGTTCCGCGGCAGCGGGCCGTCCTGGACGAGGACGTGGGCCGGCACCTTGAAGGCGGCGAGACTCCGCGCCACGTGCGCCCGCAGTTCCTCGGCCCCGGCGGTCGCCCCCTCCCGGAGCCGCACCACGGCCGCGACCTCCTCGCCCAGTACGGGGTGGGGGACGCCGAGCACGGCCGCGTCGGCCACGTCGGGGTGGTCGTACAGCGCCGCCTCGACCTCCACGCAGTACACGTTCTCACCGCCCCGGACCACCATGTCCTTCAGCCGGTCCACGACGCTGACCCGCCCGTCGTGCACGGTGGCGAGGTCACCGGTGCGGAACCAGCCGTCGGGCGTGAACGCGGCGGCCGTCGCCTCCGGGTCCTCCCAGTAGCCGCGCACCAGGGACTGGCCGCGCAGCCACAGTTCACCGACCTCGCCGTCGGGCAGGGCCCGCCCGTCCGGAGCGGCGATCCGCACCTCGGTGACCGGGGTGGGGCGCCCCACGCTGCCGGGGAAGCGCCGGTAGGACGCGCCGAAGGCGGCCAGCACGCCGCCGCTGGTCTCGGTCAGCCCGTACCCGTTGCGGGGCTCGACGCCCTCGGGGCAGCGGGCGACGAGACCGGGCGGCGCGGCGGCGCCTCCGGTGTTGAGGTGGGCGAGCGTCCCGAGGCCCTCACCCGCTTCGGCGGCGTCCAGGAGCTGGAGCGCGGTGGTCGGCACCCCGGCGTAATGCGTCACGCCGTGCTCGTGGATCAGCTCCACGGCCTTTTCGGCATCCCACTTGCGCATCAGGACGAGCGTGCCGCCCGCCGCCATCACCGCGTAGAACGACGTGAACGCGGCGACATGGAAGAACGGGAACGTGGTCAGCGACACGGGCGCCGGCCCCTGCCCGGGGATCTCCCCGCGTTCGAGGGCGGCGACGGCGGCGTGGAAGCGCGGGTTGGCCGCGGCGGCGGCCTGGGCGAGGTGCGTGGCGACGGCGCCCTTGGGCCGCCCGGTGGTGCCGGACGTATAGATGATGGTCGCGTCGTCCTCGGGCCGGACCTCCACGTCGGGCGGGCCGAGCGCGGGATCGGCGGCGGGCAGGTCCTCGTACCGCTCGAACCCCGCCTCGGCCTCCCCGTCGGCCTCCCCGTGGAAGACCAGGGCGCGCACGCCGTGGCGCCGGGCCCACTCCCGTACGCGCTCCACCCGTTCCCCGTCGACGAGCAGTATCCGCGGGCGGCAGTCGTCGAGGGCGTACGTGAACTCGTCCTCCGTCCACCAGGCGTTGAGGGGCACGGCGACGAGCCCGGCCAACTGGGCCGCCCAGAACGCGACCTGCCACTCGGGGTGGTTGCGCATCGCGACGACGGCCCGGTCGCCGGGGCGCAGCCCGTACACGTCGGTGAACCTGCGGGCGAGCGCGGACGCGGCGGCGAAGAACTCCCCGTACGTGTACGTCCGGTTCTCGGCGACGAGGAACGGGCGCTCACCGTACGCCCAGGTGACCTCGACGAACTCCCGCAAGGTGCGCGGCCCTTCGGCGTACACGGACCGCCCGTCCCCGTCCGTCACAACGGCGAAGGGCGCGCCGGGCGCGGTGAGTAGCGCCAGGCGTTCTGCGGCAGGTCCCGCGGCGGGCGCCGCCGGGTGGTGCGTGGACGGATCGGTGTGCGGCACGATCGCCTCTTCCTAAGCGGTTGCTCAGCCCCTCCGGGCGACGCTATGCGCCCCGACCGCACCCCGTCAAGGTCCGTGTATCCGCCACTTACCTGGTCCACCCCGGGTCGTCGGCGGACACACTCCGCGTCCACCCCGGGTCCGCCGCCCGCACACCGCGGGTCCACCCCGGGTCCGCCGCGCACGCGGCCCGCGTCCAGCCCGGGTCCGCCACACCCACAACCCGGGTCCATCCCGGATCCGCCGCCGCCCTCATGTCCGCCCTCATGTCCGCCCCCATGTCCGCCCTCATGACCGCCCTCATGCCGCCGGCGCCAGGACGGGCCGTACGACGTGCCACATACGGGCGAGCCACTCCTGCGCCGTCTCGCGCGGCGCGGGCAGCCCTTCACCGAAGGCCATGTCGGCACGCGTACGGGCCAGCGTCTCGGCGCCCACGATCACCGACATGACGAGCGCCGCGGCGGAGCGGGCGTCGGCTCCCGGCAGCGCCGTCCCATCCTCCTCCGCCCGGCGCAGCGCCCGGAACAGGCTGCCGAGCCAGTTGACATGACAGTGCAGCAACGGGTCCTCCGGCGTCTCCAACTCCCGGGCCAGGCGCACTCCGGCCCGGGTGACGACATCGCTTTCGAGCAGGCCGGCCAGGGTGTACGTCATGTCGACGACGGCCTGGAAGGCCGGCCCCGGACGCTCCGCACAGACCTTCAGGGCGGCACCCGAGGTGGTACACGCCTCGACCTGAACGGCACGGGCGAGCTCGGACTTGGCGGCGAAGTGAAAGGACAGCGCGCCTTTGGTGACCTGCGCGTGATCGCTGATCACCGCCAAGGTGGCGCGCTCGTACCCGACTTGATCGAACACCGCAGCGGCCGACCGGATCAGATTCGCCCGGGTCCGCTCGGCCCTCTCCTGCTTCGCCACAGCCCCACCCCTCTCCCGGGCACGACAGTAGAAACCAACCTCTTGGTTTGTCAATATCCCGTGAAACCAGCGGGCATTCAGCCAAACTCTTGCCCTGGGGGCCAGTTTGCCACCCCAGGCACAGAACAAACAAACCATCTACGCGGTTCTGTTAGCCGTCGCCGCACTCCTCGGAGTGCGGGTTGGCCGCCGTCCCCTCGGTGTTGAGCAGGACGAGCGCGGCCATGGGGTCCACACCCTGCGCGTACGGCGTCGCCGCGCGCCGTCACCGGCCAGAGCGGCACGGACACCCGCGGCGCCCCGACGCCCACGGCCCGAACGCGGGCAGTCCCGGCCGGGATCACTCGTCCTCTACGTACACCCGCCGACGCCAGCTCGGCGGCGAGCGACGGGAGTCCGGTCCGGGCCATGGGGGCTACCTGCCCAACAAGGCGTTCAGCGTCCCGCCGGTGAACGCGGAGCGCAGGCCGGTCACGCGCCTCCCACCGGAGCGGCGGCGCCGAACGCCTCCGCGTGCGCCCGCGCCCAGTCGGCGAAGCCGCGCGGGGCGTGCCCGGTGACCTCCCGCACCCCATCGGCCACCACGGCCTTGCCCCCGTCCCGCTGCCGCCTGGCGCCCTCCAGGAGGGCCTGGACCAGGGGCTCGGGCCACCGGGCACGCCACCGCTCCAGCGCCTGATCCTCCGTCAGCTCGACGAACCGGAGCGGCCGTCCCAGCACTTCGCCCAGTATCCGCGTCTGCTCCCGGGCGGACAGCGGCTCGGGCCCGGTCAGGGCGTAGCTCCGCCCGGCGCAGGTGGGGTCGAGGAGCGCCCGCACCGCCGCGTCGGCGACGTCACGCGGGTCGACGCAGGCGTTGCGCCCGGAACCGTGGAGGGCTCGTACGGTGCCCTCGTCCCGTACGGAGGCGGCCCAGCCGAGGGCGTTCGACATGTACGCCCGGGGCCGCAGCAGCGTCCATTCGAGCCCGGAGGCACGCAGTCGCTCCTCGTTGTCCCGCTGCCAACGGGTGAGTGCGTCCTGGGCGTCGGGGTCGAGCACGGCGAGGGCGGAGAGCTTGACCACGCGGCGCACACCGGCGGCGCGGGCGGCGGCGAGGACGTTCTCGTCGTGCTGGGGCCGCAGCGGGTCGGCCGTGACGACGAGGACCGCCTCCGCACCTCCCAACGCGTCCCGGAGTCCGCCGGGGTCGCCGAAGTCGGCACGCACCGCCCGTCCGGGCAACCCCTGCCGCGCGACCTTGTCCGGATCCCGTACCAGAAGGCGTACGTCCGTGCCCCCGGCGGCGGCGAGCCCGTGGGCGACGAGCCGGCCGACGGTCCCGGTGGCCCCGGTGACCGCCACGACGGGCCGCGCATGTCCGTCGCGCCTCACGCCGCCTCCCCTCCCCGGCACAGCCGCTCACCGCGCGCGACACCGGTGTCGACGTTCTGGGCGTGTCCCGGAGCGGCAATGCCGGGAAGCAGGCAGTCCCACATCTCCCGCACCCTCTGCGGCAGGCCGTTGCGCCCGTCCACCTGCCGCGAGTACAGGTGTACGCCCGTACACGCGCCCACCACGAACCGGGCGATCACCTCCGGATCGGCACCCTCGCGCAGCTGGCCCAGCTCCCGTGCCTCCCGCAGACACCCGGCCATGAGCTCCCGCCAGCTCTCGAACGGCGCCCCGTCCGCGAGGCCCTCCTGGTCGAGCGACAGCTGCACCCCGGCCCGCAGCAGCGGGTCCTCCAGGAGCCGGTGGGACCACACCAGGGTGATGTCGACCAGCCGTTGCAGCCCCTCGGACTCCAGCAACGGTTCGATGCTCTCCTGCTGGGCGTTGATGACCGCCTTGGCGAGCCCCTCCTTCGAACCGAAGTGGAAGTAGAGCGCCCCCGCGGTCAGCCCCGCCCGCTTGAGGATCTTGTTGATACCGGCCCCCACGTACCCGTGCTCGTCGAAGACCTCGGCCGCCGCCCGCATCAGCGCCAACCGGGTCTGCACGGCCCGCTCCTGTTTGAGCTGCACCTCGCGCGCACCCCTCCCTCTCCCGCCACAAAAAGAACGCCCTCTATATTACGACCCCGCCCCGTGCCCCCGACCGAAATCAGCCACCTCCCCGGATTGCGCCCTCCCCCTGGCCAACCCGCCCCCCGCCCACCCCCACCCGCTACACTGACGCCGGTGCCGCCACGGCACCGCACGCACGCCTCCGTAGCTCAGGGGATAGAGCACCGCTCTCCTAAAGCGGGTGTCGCAGGTTCGAATCCTGCCGGGGGCACAACGCATTACGCCGCTGACCTGGAGTTTCTCCCCAGGACGGCGCTCTGTCCGGCCTCGGACTCCTCGTCCGGGGCCGTTTGCGTGAGCGGAAGGACGTCCTGGTCGAGGGCACCACTGGTGCCGAGGTCGCTGGGCCTGCCGGCCGACCCGAGTTCGGCCGGCATGCCGTATTCCCCCGGCACCACCATGTATCCCCGCGCGCTCATGAGGACCACGCCGCGAGGAGTTCCGCCGGGCCGTACGCAGCGTCGAGCCCCGTGCAGTCGGTCCCGCTGCGCGAGACAGCGATCACAGGCACGGGATCAGGCGTGAGCGCGGCGCGGTGTCGGTGCAGCGCCGCGAGGTCGTGCCGGTCGAACGGGGAGTTCTCCAGCCACTTCACCGAGCCGACGAACAACAGCTCCTTGGCGATCGGCGCGCGGTCCGCTCCCACGACGTCGATCTCCACATCGTTGGTACGGGTCCAGTAACCGCCGATGGCGGGGGCGGCGGGGAGGTTCGCGTCGGGCAGCAACCGTGCCAGCGCCTCGCGCACCAGAGGTTCAACGGCCCTGCCTCGCCAGCTGGTCCAGTTTTCGCGGATGCGCCGCAGCGTGAGGTCACCCCGGCCCCGCTCGATCTCCTCCATCGCCGGCCCTAGGAACTTCAGCCAGAAGCGGAGGTAGGGATCCGCGACCCGGTAGCGGCGGTCCTTCGAGGGCCGCGTGGACACGGGAAGCTCTGCCGCGATCACCCGCTTGTCGGCGAGGATCCCCAGCGACCGCTGGAGCGGGGTCGCCCCGATCCCGCCGGCGGCGCGGGCAATGTTGGAAAACGTCCGCTCACCGCTGCCGATCGCCGAGAGGACGGTGCGGGCCTGCACCTGCTGGGGGAACTCTGCAGCGAGCGAGCGCTCCGCCGACACCAGCAAGGCCGAGACCGGATCGCTGAGTGACGTCTGCAGGAACTCCCACATACCGGCGCCATGCGTCCACTCTGCACAGATCAAGGGCAGTCCACCGGTGATCAGGGCCGCGTCGAAGGCCGAGGCAGGCTCGAGGCCGAGCATCTCGCCCACCTCCGCCGGGTTGAGCGGACCCAGCACCATCTCCCGTCCGCGCTGATGGAACGGGCGTCCATAGCTGTTCAGCGCCTCCATCATCGACAGGTCGGAGCCGATGAGAACCAGCAGAACCGGCTTCGTCTCCAGCACTCGGTCCCAGGCCCGCTGAAGCATGCCCTCGAACGCGCCCTCCGCGTCCATCAAATAGGGCAGCTCGTCCATGACCACCACGCTCGCCCGGTCGTGCGGCAGTGCCGCCGCCAGTACATCGAAGGCGGCATCCCAGCTCGCCGGGCGGGCTGCGGACAGCAGATTCGCCAGCGGAAGGCTGGATGACTGCGCGTCCTGGCTGAGCCGCTCCAGGTCCGCCCCCGGGGACGCCCCTGTGGCGGCATAGAAGAGGAAGGGCGCACCGGACCTCTCGGCGAATCGCTCCACCAACCGCGACTTACCCACCCGGCGGCGCCCTCGAAGCATCACGCACCGCCCGGGCCGCTCCCCACCGACCCCGGCCGTCACCTTGCCCAGCTCGCGATCCAGCGTCTCGAGCTCGTGCCGCCTTCCCACGAAATCCGCCATGTCGCCGCCTTCCAGAAGGTCATCTGCCAGCCCGGAGATACTAACATTAGAGTTAGCAACATTGACATTAGTAACGGCCCCGAAAAGATGTTGTACGTTCAACCGCCCGCCGCTCGACGATCCGCGCCGACCACCAGGCCACCACCGCCCTGCGCGAGGCCGCCAGGGCCTACGCCTCCCACCAGCCAGGCGGCCTCGCCATCGCCCTGCTCTTCGCCGCCCTCCACCTGGCCCGCGCCGCCGCCAAGTGGCACGAGCAACGCGGCCATGAACAGCAAGCCGCAGCAGCCGAGCAAGCCTTCCGCCACCGGCGAACTGGCGGGCGTCATCGAGGAAGACTTCGCAGCGCCGGCCGATCAGGGGCGGGTGCTGAAGGAAATCAACGGTGGCTACACGCGCGCCGAGGTCGATGTCACCGTGGATAGCACCGCAGTTACGGGCGACACCGCCACGGTCGAGGTCACCGAGGACACCCGCCTCTATTACCCCGACGAGCCGGAATACGAGGAGTACTCCCTCCGCACACGCTGACCTACACACGGGCAGCAGACGGCGGGTGGCTTCTGGCGGACGACAAGGCGAAGGTCGACCCGACCGGACCGGCGCCGACCACACAGATCACCGAACCGATCGACGCACCGGCGCCTGACTCCGAGGACGAAGGACCCAAGGCTCCGGCGGCGGCTGGGAGAGACCGCCGACACCTGGTTGATGCTGACGCACGCCGACGACCCCTGATGTCGGGCGGGAACAGGGGTCGTCACCACACGAGTTCCGGCAAGAAGCCGGAAGGGGTGCACGTGTCGCTTGTCCAAGGCGCCCACGGGCGGGGAGGTCACGCCGCCGGGGGCGAGGGTCGGTGAACGCCGTCGCAGTTGGGGTCCTGGGCTGTCTGGCGTTATCGGATGGGGCGGCGGCCGGAGCGCCGGGACCAGCGCACCGCGACGAAGGTCACAGCGGCCCCGAGGACCACGATGCCGATGATCAGCAGGTAGAACAGTCCTTCCACCACCACGCCGATGATTCCCAGCACGACGGCGACCAGAACGAGAAACAGGAACAGAGCCATGACACGAACACCTCCTTCGGGATGAGTGCGGGCGGTCAGCGGCGCGCGAGTTGCCTCTCGCCGCCCGCGCCCGGCTGGTAGGTCAGGTCGTAGTGCTGGAAGATCGCTTCCTCGGCTTCGGCGGGCAGGATGTCGTCCATGCCGACCGTGGGCGCCTTCTTCACCAGCGCCTTGTCGTAGGAGACCTTGACGTAGTCCGGTCCCAGGATCGCCTCGTCGAGGGGCACGAAGGCCAGCTGGTGACGGGTGGGAAGTCCGATACGGACCGTGGCCATGGCCGGTTCGTCGGTGGTGGTGTCCACGTAGATGGCTTCGAGCACGCCGATCTTGCGGCCCTGGGGGTCGACGACGCTGTGGTTGCGCCACTCACGGATATCGGCTGGATGGATCATGGTCTGTCCTTCTCACTCTGCTCTGTCGTCTGGTTCGGTCAGCACAGCCTCGTCACCCTCGCCCTCGCCGGCACGGCAGGCTTCAGCCCTGTCAGGATGGCCCCCTGGAAAACGGATCGCGGTGATTGCTTCGGCGAGCTGGTCACACAGCAGCCTGCCCACATCCTGTGGCCCCGCCGCCGCAGCGGCCGGGCTCTCGGCGTCCTGCCTGTTCCGGTCGTTCTCGCTCACCCCGTGAAGGGTGCCCCGAAACCGGTTCCCCCAACGCCCCGTCCGCCCGCTGCCGCGCCCGGCACCGGCCCGTACACCGGCCGCAGACGGGAAGGTGACGCCGCCGGACCCCGGGGGTCAGTGGACTCCGTGGCAGTTCGGATCGGTGCACCCGCCCAGCTCGAAGGAGCGCTCCGCCGGCGGCGTGTCCTGCCACTCCGCCCGCATCGCCTGGAGCCTGGCCACGTCCGAGGCGACGTCCGGCAGCTCTGATCGCAGCCAGCCGGGCCGCCACCTGTCGGTCAGCGCCTGGCGTTGACGTACAGCTCCCCGTCGACGCCACCGAGCGCCATCAGCACCCCGCGCTGCGAAGGAATCACCATCGCGCCGAGCGCCCCGGCAACCTTCCCCTGCCGCACCAGGGCCTCGGTCACAACCCGGGCCCGGGCCATCACCACCTCATCGACCGGCGGCAGCGGTCGGGCGGCCCGGGCGGCTCCAGCATCACCGCTGACGTCATGGATGGTGGGCTCGGACCAGCACTGTCGTAACCGCCCTGCTCGCCGTACTTGTCAACACCGCGCGACACCTCACCCGCCGGAGGGCCGGCTGAAAGGCTCAGTCATGTCGGATCCGTAGCAGTCACCGGGTGTTTGGTGAATCGGTGCCACCAGCGGCGGCGCCGGGGATGCACTGCACGGCCCAACCGGCGGCCGATCAGCAGGTAACCCAGAAGAGCACCTGTGGTGTTGAGCAGAACGTCATCGATGTCGAAGGTACGCCCGATGATAAGGGCGCCTTGGACGAGTTCCACGAGGAGCATCACGAGAGCGGTGACCACCGCTACCCGGACCAGCCCTCGCGTTCGGGGCACCAGCACCGGCAGCAGCACACCGAACGGCACACCCATCACGATGTTGCCGCCGAGCTGCTTGACCGTGTCAAGGGACGCGGGCTGGGCGAGATAAGCACGGATGGAGTCACCGGGGCGCAGATTACTGTGCGTCAACGGCACGGATGCCGCCGACGGTTCCAGCGTCAGCCGGGCCAGCACCACCGCGAATCCCACCATCGCCGCGAAGGCCAGCAGCATGGCCAGTACCCGGCCGAGTACAGACAGGGGAGGTTTTCCGGGAACCCGGCCCCCGGGTTCCGTCGCGGTCTTGTCACGCAGGACTATCCGCGCCATTACAGGCTCCTAGCCACATTGGTTTGCTTGGACGTCCGATACCCGCGTCGTGAAGCGGCAGGCGCTACGCGGGGTCCGTTCCTGGTCTGAAGGTGTCGGCGTGCCCAGAGGCAGTTGGACGAGCATGCGGCGCAGCAGCGCGTCGTCAGGCTCCTCAGCGACCGGGCGGGTACTGGTCGCCGACGGACGGGTTGAGTGTGTCATGCTCTCAGCCTTTTCCAACCTCACGAGTGCCGACGCGGGTCTTCTGTGGCATGCGGCGTGACGCGACGGGCAGCGGTTGTCAGTGGCACTGGCTGCGGTGCCCCTGGCGTGCTGGTCGCCGCTTTGCCTGTGGGGGTGCCTGGGTGCGAGGGGATGGAGTGGCTGGCCGACCGGGACGAGGGCTGCGCAGCTTATGCCCTGTCGGTCATCGACGGCGGAGTTTGGCCAGTTCGGCGTTGAACTGGGCGCCGGTGAGGAGGGCCAGGTTGGACAGCCACAGCCACACCAGGAAGACGATGACCCCGGCGAGCGACCCGTACAGCCGGTTGTAAGTGCCGACGTGCGAGACGTAGAGGGCGAAGCCGGCGGAGGCGACGAGCCACAGGGCCACGGCCAGAGCGTCTCCCACAAGCCTCTGCCGCACCCCGCGTGTCCCGGCCGGGCCCGAGCGGAACAGCACCAGCACCAAGATGGCGACCAGGCACAGCAGGAGCAGCCATTTCAGCGCATTCCATGCGGTGCCGGCCATGCTGCCCATGCCCACGAGGCGGCCGACGGTGCGGGCCGCTTCGCCGGTCAGGATGAGCACCAGGGCACTGGAAACCAGAAGCATCAGCAGCACCACGGCGGTCATCACCAGCCGTGGTGCCGTCCTCCACGCCGGGCGCAGGTCCTCAACGCCGTGCATGACGTGCAGGGCTCGGCGGAAGACCCCCAGATAGCTGGAGGCGGACCACAGGGCGCCGATCGTGCCGAAGACGGCCAGCGTCCAAGCAGCTGTGTGCTGCTCCGCCATGCCCTGCAACGTGCTCTGCATGACGGGGCGGGACTCGGCCGGCACGACAGCGATCATGTTACTGATCAGGTTGTCGGTGGTCGAGGCGCCGACGATTCCCAACAGTGAGACCGTGACGAGGAACGTCGGGAAGAGCGCGAGCACCGCGTAATAGGTGAGGGCGGCAGCGAAGTCGGTCACGTTGTCGTTCCACACCGAGGCGGGGGTCCGGCGGAGCGCGGTACCGATGTGCTGCCAGCCCGGCAGGTCGCGCGCGTACGTCGGAGGCGGCAAGGGCGGTGTGGTTGCCTGGCGTGTCTGCAAGTGGTGAGCAGGGCGCTCTGTTTTGGAGCGGGGCAGCGGTGCGCGATCGGCACCTCCTGGCTGAGGCGCAGGCGTTGGCGAGCTGCTCATCAGGCGGGCGCCTCCCCCTCGTGCCATGTGCCGTCGTCCGGCTCCTGTTGGCAAGGTTCCCCGGCGAGCCGTTCGTACGTCACCCCGGGCGGCATGCCCCGCTCACCGATGCGCGATCTGCCTGGAGATACCGGCGTACTTGCATCTGTTCGTGCCGCAGAACGTATCCGCTACTCCGCCGGACAGCCAACCCCCTCACCTTTCTGGCAGCTTTGGCACTCATCTCGGCGGCACCCCGTGAAGGTCCAGGTCAGGCTGGCAATCTTGGAGGAGCTGGAGGAGGACTTGCCGCCCAGGTAGCTGATGGACGACCAGATAATCCCGCGCGTACTTGTCCACGGTGGCACTGGGGCGTAAACGTGGTGTGCATCGGCGAGGCTGCCTCACCACCGCCATCTCCAACCAGCACGGGTCCACGAGCCCTGCAACCAAGATCCTTACGATCCAGGCGAGGCACGCAGGGTTGCCGCGTCCGGCGGGACCCTGTTCAGAGTCTTTATGGGCCCGGCGATCACCTCCGGGCCCGCGCGGTGCGGGTCTGCTCCCCTTTTGATCAAGGAGGCCGGTATGGCTACGGGAACGGTGAAGTGGTTCAACAGCGAGAAGGGCTTCGGCTTCATCGCGCAGGACGGCGGTGGGCCGGATGTCTTCGTCCACTACTCCAACATCGCTTCGACCGGTTACCGCGAGCTGACCGAGGGCCAGAAGGTTTCGTTCGACATCACCCAGGGTCAGAAGGGCCCGCAGGCGGAGAACATCGTCTCGGCCTGACAGTTCCCTGTGCTCGTCGAGACCGGGCTGTCGGCCGGCCGCATTCGGGCGGGGTGTTCCAGCGAACTGGTGCCGGCTCGATGGTGAGGGCCGCTGCGCGCGGGCTTGAGGGTCCCGGCCAGCGCGGGGGGGGGGGGGGAGGAGGGCAGGTAGACGCACGCTGCCGCCTGCCTGGCGGGGCGACATCCAGGGCACGTCGAGTTCTCCACGGACAGCAACGAGGCAGCGAGCTTGATCGGCCGGTCGTGGTCGGGCCACATCCGGTCCGGCAGGCAACGATCCGTCCGTCGGCGAGACGGTCGAGCAGATCGTGTAGTGAGTCCGCGAAGGCGACGACCCCCGCATCCGCACCCTGCTGGCCGCGGTCATGGTCGCGGACACCGCCGCGCTGTTGTGCTGCGCGAGCGGCTGTACTCACGGCTGTCCTGGCGCCCTCGTCTACCCGGGCCCAGGAATCGGCACCGCACGCATCGCGCACCGGCGTGCTGCCGTTACCCCGCCTTGGACCGCTCCCTGCGTTCGCTCTGGACGAATCGGCGTTGTGGGGCGTCGTCAGCTGCCTGAGGGCATGCGCATACAGCGCCTGTCTCAGATCGACGCCCAGCTGTACATCACCATGCAGGCCCTCCCGCGTGCTTCGGCGTAGACCTGGTCGGGTCGACGGGGCGGAGTGGTCAGTGTTTGAAAGCGTCCTTGATCTTTGCTCCGGCCTGCTTGATGTTGCCCTTGAGTTGGCCTCCGCGGCCTTCGGCCTGCAGGCGCCGGCTGCCGGTGGCGCGGCCGGTTGTCTTCTTGGCGCCGCCTTTCATCGCTTCGGCCTTGTGCGCGATCTTCTTCGCGATACTCATGGGTGGCCACCCTGGGTGAGTTGTCTGTTGGGGTTCGGCGGCAGGAATACCGTGGCGCCGACCGGTCAGCGATCTGTGCGTGCGGCCGCACGCCTACTGCATGGTGGATCAGTGCCCTAAGGGCAGTCTGCTGCGGCGACCGCTGTCGGGGGCTCGAGTGCGATCGTCGTGGGGTGAGTCGTTCCCCCGGGCATTCGCATTGTCCGCGCGGGCGGGCTCGCGTTGGTCGACTAGGTGTATTGACCCGCAGCGTTGTTCACGCGGCTGATGGGCAGGTGTCCGCCGAGTGCGGTGTGGCAGCGGTGGTGGTTGTAGGTGTGGAGGACCGTGCGCTCGTACTCGGGCCCGAAACGCTCCCGCAGGTGCCGGCGCCGGGCCATGGTCCACAGGGCCGGCGCGACCAGAGCCAGGGCGAACACCCAGGATTTCACAAATCACATAAATCACACTAACCGGGCAAGTGGTGGATCGATTGAAGTGCGCCTCGCGCAACACCCCTCTGGTGCTCACCGCTCCCGAGGCCCTGACCAGCGGCCAGACCCTCCGGCCACACGTGCAGGGCATCGGCCTCGCCGCGGAGGGCGGCGGGGGTTCGTCGCCGCTGGATGCCTCTTCTCCCGTCGTGGGTACGCTGTGAATGGGTGTTCTTCATGGAATGGCTGACACGGCTGCCTGTGATCGCACGGCTGATGCGTACGCACGTGTGGCGCGCGTACGAGCGGCTGGCCGAGGTGCACTGGGCCCGGCTCGCCGCCGCGATCACCTTCACGAGTTTCGTCGCACTCTTTCCGCTGATCACCGTGGGCGCGGCGATCGGTGCCAAGCTGCTGAGCGAGGGTCAGCTCGGGAAACTCCAGGACAAGATCGCCGACCAGGCGCCAGGCCTTTCCGACCTGCTGGACCTGGAGCGCCTCGTCGCGCACGCCGGGACCGTCGGGCTCATCGCGGGCGCGCTGCTGCTCGTGATCGGCATCAACTGGGTCGGCGCCCTGCGCGGGTGCCTGCGCGCAGTGTGGAAGAAAGAGCAGGACCCGGGAAATCCGATCCTGCTCAGGATCAAGGACACCGCGGTGCTGGTCGGTCTCGGCGTGGTCGGGCTCGTCGCGATCGGCAGTTCGGTCTTCGCGAACATTGCGGTTGGCTGGGCCGCCGATAAGGTCGGAATCGAGGGCGGGGCGGGACGGGCGCTGCTGTTCTTCGCAGGCCTGGCCATCGCCCTGCTCGTCGACTTCCTGCTGCTTGTCTACCTGCTCACCCGGCTGGCGCGCGTGCATCCCGCCCGGCGCGCGGTCGTGGTCGCCGGCCTGATCGGTGCGGTCGGCTTCGAACTGCTCAAGTGGTTGCTGACCGGCTATCTGCAGGGCGTCGCGGGCAAGAGCATGTACGGCGCCTTCGCTGTGCCGGTCGCCGTCGTGCTGTGGATCAACCTCATGTCCAGGCTGCTGCTGTACTGCGCCGCCTGGACAGCGACAGCGACGGCGGTGCAGTCCGGCGAAAGAATCGAGGCTGAGGGCCCGGAGCCCGGGATCAGCCCAGCAGCCGACGACGCACCACAGCGGG
The DNA here is from genome assembly GCF_040300825.1 of Streptomyces sp. NPDC000229. Taxonomy (NCBI): domain Bacteria; kingdom Bacillati; phylum Actinomycetota; class Actinomycetes; order Kitasatosporales; family Streptomycetaceae; genus Streptomyces; species Streptomyces sp. NPDC000229. The sequence continues at coordinate 61,467 of NZ_JBEPEL010000007.1, read as the reverse complement.
CGTCGGCCAACAGCGGCGCACCAGCAGCACCGCGCCGCACGGCGCCTCCAGCGCGCGACCCGTAACCCGAGCGCGGTCGAAGCCGCCGATTCCGTGCTTGTCGTGCGGCCAAGCTGGTCGGTCCTGGCGGGCTCCACTGCCGTCACGTCGTCAGAGGAGAACAGCCGCTGGCAGCGCGATGGTGTCTGGTCGGCGGTGCTTACCGGGTTGGAGGCTCGGCCGATGCGGCCGGGTTGATCACCTGGGAGGTGAACGTCGACTCGACGGTCTGCTGGGCTCATCAGCACGCGGCCGGCGCCCGCCGCAACGGCAAGGAGCAAAGGGATCCGCCGGGCGGCACTCGCGCCGAGCCCGACGACCACGGCCTGGGCCGTTCCCGTGGCCGGGGGCACCCTGCGTAGCAGGTCCGAGGATTCCAGGCCCCTCAGTCCATTCGAACGGGGGCCTTCCTCGCGTCTGGAGTCCACATCCCCAAGCACGCCCGGCACACGCCTCTCGCAGATCCGTAGGACGTCCGCCGGGGGGACGGCCCGAGCAGGTGAGGAACCAGGTGTGTCAGGTAGCGCCGCCCAAAGCCTGGCATACTTGAAGTATGGCAACCCGGAAGATCACCATCACCGTGCCGGAAGAGCTGGTGGAATCGATCAAGGAGCGCGTCGACGCACGCGGGGTGTCCGGCTACATCGCGGCCGCCGCCGCTCATCAGGACGCCATGGACCGACTGCGCGAGTTGGCCGAACGTCTCGAAGAAGAGCACGGCGCTGTGACGGACGACGAGCAACAAGCAGCGATTGACCGCATCGGCGCTATCGACGACTGGCATGACAAGCAGCGATCACATTCGGACGAGGCCGCGTGAACCGCAGCGCCCGAGCGAAGCTGCACCGGCCGCGACAGCGCGTCTTCGTGTTCGACTCCGAGGCGCTCTCCAGGGCAGTGCAGGGCGACCGGGAGATCGCTGCGCTGATCAAGACGGCTCCGCGGCTCGATATCCCGATCGTCACCTCGGCGCTCACGACCTTGGAGGCATGGGACCCTCGCGAAACGCCGAGGCAGGCACTGTGGAACTGGACGCTGTCCCGGATCCGCGTCGTACACACAGACGACCAGGTGATCGCCATGGCGCGCGACATGCTGAAGGCAGCCGGCCTGCACGGGCACAAGTACGCCATCGACGCCATCCTGGCAGCTGTGGCCGGGCGGGAAGCCGCGCAGGGAGCGCAGGCAACCGTCTTCACCTCCGACACCGACGACATGAATCAACTCCTCGCCGGGCACTCCGTGCGAGTCGAGAAACTCTGACGAGACGGCGCCGGCGTCTCACTCCGGTCACTCGCTGGCTCCCCCGAGCAACTCATGTCCTCGTCGGGCAGCTTCCACCGGCCCGTATTCAGCAGCACGGGCACCAGCAGGGCGCCGACGGCGGCTGGCAGAGCACGAACGTGGCTCCGCCCGGCGTCGAAGCCGTCCGCAAGGAGGACAACGTGGGCTTCGGCATGCAGGAGACGCCGAACGGCCGCATCGTCGGTGCCGCCGGCAACCACGCGATCGCCGAATGGATCAAGAAGCCGGACGACATCTCCGCCGTCCACGACCTCGCGACCGGCGCCGTCCAGGCCACCGCCCCTTGCCGGAGCGAGGACACCGAGTACGACGCCGACATTCCCAACCCGAAGAATCCCGCGGAGGTTCAGCCGGCCCTGTCCCCCAACGGCCGCTTCCTGGTCAAGGGTGGCAACATCTTCGACCTGAAGACGGGCAAGGGCACATGCACGGACAGCGGTGAGGACGCCAAGAAGATCACGCTCGCGTCCGTCGGCGACGACGGCACCGCCTACGGCCTGGCCGGAGAGGACACGCAGAGGACTCCGGTCTCCGTCTCCGCCACGACAGGCACCGCCGAGCCCCTGCCGGAAGCGACCACCACCCCGGATGCCATCACCAAGGGCGCGGGCGTATTCGTCACGTTTGCCGGCACGGACACCATGCGCCTGATCATCCTCAACACAAGGAACTGAGAGGTCGTAGCCACTGCGGGCCCGGGGAGAAGTCCTGCCCCGGGCCTGCGTCCACGCCAGGATCAACCAACGGCTCTCTGCAGGATCCGGCCGTTCAGCCGTGGTCGTCAGCTCGTCCGCGTGGGAACAGCAAAAGACTTTCTGTTGTGAACCGCCGCCTCACCAAACGGTCCTGGCGGGAGAAAACGCTCGTTGAGCAGCTTCCCGACGCGACAAGTCGCTCCGACAGGCCCCCGCACGATGGTCCACCAGTTCGTGCACAGCCTGCGGAACAGGCGTCCGACGTCTGCCCTACGGCGCAGTTGCTGCCCGCCTGCCCCAGCGGTACGGAGTCAGCACACATGAGGCAACTCGTGCAGCGGGCGCGAAGAAGTGGGCGCTGTGGCGAGACGGTGGGCGTACGCGACCTGGAGGCCCTCTCGACGGTCGGTGACGTTGCGCTTACCGTGTGTCGAGTTGGATACCGGGAGTGTGCTGGCCTCGGGGGGCGGGATGCAGCGCAGGGACGGGTTTCGGCGGATCATCAGCGAGTTTGGTGCCACGTGCAAGCAGGCATTGGTGCACGGGCAGAAGGAAGCCGCGATCCGTCGCGCCGTGGAGACGCTTCTCGTGGACGCGGCGAACGTGTTGGGGCTGCAGGCCGTCCTCCATGCCGAGGTCGCGATCGCCGCGCACCGCATCCGCCCCGATTTGGCGGTGCGTATCGGGAAGTTACCGCGGAACATCGTCGGCTACGTCGAACTGAAGAGTCCGGACAAGAGCGTGATCCATCCTGGCGGGCTGAATCAGCGCGATCGCCGTCAGTGGGACGGCATGTCGAAGCTTCCGAACTTGATCTATACCAACGGCCAGACGTGGATCATGTACCGCTCTGGCCGACAGCGCGGCGAGCCTGTCCACCTGGAAGGTGATCTGCACACCGCCGGTTCTCGTTTGCGGCTGTCCGCTGCCGGAGAGGCCGCCTTCGAAGCGATGCTGACCGCCTTCTTCAGCTGGCAGCCGCAACCGCTGACGTCGATGCGGGAGGTGGTCGCCCAGGTGGCACCCCTGTGCACCCTCCTGCGTGACGCCGTCCACGACCGTCTCGACGCCGAAGCCGGCCTCCGGCGCCACCAACGTCCCTTCACCGACCTGGCCTCCACCCTTGAGGTCGACCTCTTTCCCACCACCGACGATCGCGACAAACGTGCGGCTTTCGCCGATCGCTACGCCCAGTCCGTAACCTTCGCTCTCCTGCTCGCCGGCTCCGACACCTCCGACGGCAACACCAGCTCATTGGCCGGTATGAGCCTCCACGAGATCGGCCGGCGTCTTGGGGCGGAGCACTCCGTCATGGGACGTGCCCTGCAGATCCTCACCGACCAGGTCGAGGGAGAGTTCCGCGACAGTCTCGACATGCTCGTTCGCGTCATCGACGCCATCGACTGGCGAAGTGCTCTGGCCGGCGACCCCGGCTTTCACATCCATCTCTACGAGCACTTCCTGCAGGAGTACGACGCCGACCTGCGCAAGGACTCCGGCACCTACTACACCCCAGCCCCGCTGATGACGGAGATGATCCGCCTCGTCGACGAGGTACTGGCCACCACGCTGGATTGCCCGGACAGTTTCGCGGATCCCGGTGTGTCCATCATCGACCCGGCCATGGGCACCGGCACCTTCCTCACCGGCATCATCGACCTTGTCGCCCGCAAGCGGTCCGAGGGCGGAAACGAAGGCTTCCGCGCCGAATCCGTACAAGAACTCGCCGGCCGACTGATCGGGTTCGAAAAACAGATGGGCGCCTTCGCCGTCGCTCAGATGCGCGTCGGACAGATGCTGCGCCAACTCAACGCCCGGGTCCGGCTGCGTGACATGCGCCTGCATCTGGCCGACACCCTCGCCGACCCCTGGCGGCCCAGCGAACTCTTCGATCGATACGGTGCCTTGTGGGGCCCTTTACGTGATGACGCCGAAGCTGCCAGCACCATCCAGCGCAACGAACGCATCACCGTCGTCATAGGAAATCCTCCTCACCGTGAACAAGCGGAAGGCCAGGGAGGGTGGATCGAGAAGGGTTCGCCGGGCCGCGGTGCCCCGCCCCTGGACGCCTTCCGGCTACGCGGCGCAGCAGGCGTGTACGAGAACAAACTGAAGAGTTTGTGCACCTACTTCTGGCGCTGGGCCACCCACAAAGTCTTCGACCAGCACGACGACCAGCGTCATGGCGTCGTCTGCTTCATCAGCACCGGCGGATTCATCCGGGGCGCGGGCTTCCAGGGCATGCGCTCCTACCTGCGACGCACCTGCACCGAGGGCTGGGTCATCGACCTCACACCCGAGACCAAAAGGCCGCCGCTCAACAGCCGCTTCTTCCCCGGCGTCCAGCAGGAGTTGGCCATCGCCATCTTCGTCCGGCGACACGATGAGCGAGCAGACGAACTGGCCCCCATCCACTACGCGGCCGTCCATGGCACCCGCCGGAACAAGGAAGAGCAGCTTCACGACTTGCACATCAATGGTCCCGGCTGGCGCACGTCACGACCTGCCGGACCCGTCCCTTTCACACCCGCCTCCCAGAGTGGGTGGGACACCTTCCCTGCTCTCACCGACCTCATGCCCTGGCACAAACCCGGCATCAAGCCCAACCGGAACTGGGTCATCAGCCCCTCGAAAAGCCTGCTGCGACGACGCTGGAACCGCCTCGTCCAAGAACGCGACCCCTCCACGCAGCAGGAGCTGTTCAAAGAGACCCGCGACCGAACCCTGGACAAGGAAGCCGTCCAGATCCCCGGTCATCCCCACCCGCCGACGCTCCTCCGAGTCGAGCAAGGGCCCTGTCCCGCTCCCCTACGCATCGCCCGCAGAGCCCACGATCGCCAGTGGCTCATACCTGACGGCCGCGTCATCGACTTTCCCCGCCCCGAGCTGTGGCAGGCCGCCATTGACGGGCAGGTCTTCGTCGTCGAACAGCACACCCAACGTCTGCGGACCGGCCCAGCACTGCTCTTCACCGCCCTCGTCCCTGACAATGACTACTTCAAGGGAAACGGCGGCCGTGTCCTGCCACTCATGCACGCCGACCGCACCCCCAACATCACCCCAGGGCTCTTGCACCACCTGGCGAACTCCTACGGGCTCCAGGAAGTCCTCCCCGAGGACCTGCTCTCCTACATCGCCGCCGTCACCGCCCACCCCGCCTTCACCGAGCGCTATGCGGACGACCTCAATTCCCCTGGCGTACGCGTGCCCCTGACCGCAGATGGTGGCCTCTGGCAGGAGGCCACCGGTCTGGGCCGCCACGTCCTGTGGGCCTCCACCTTCGGCACACGCTGCATCGACCCTGACGACGGTCGCCCGCCAGGTACAGCAAACTGGTGGAGACGTGTACACCCCGAGATCAGGTACGCCCGTGAAGTCGCGCCTGACATGCTCCCTTCCACCATCACCTACGACAGCGAACGCGAGCACCTGGTCGTCGAGGGCGGCGTCTTCACCGGTGTCACGCCACGCATGCGCACGTACACGACCGGCGGGCGCAACGTGCTGGACAGCTGGCTCGCCTACCGCGGCAGCCGCACCGCCGGCAAAATCACCAGCGAACTGGACCGCGAGCGGCCCGAGCACTGGGAGCACGACTGGAGCCGGGAACTCGTCGAAATCCTCACCGTACTCAGCCACCTCACCGCCGTGGAACCGCAGCAGCAGGAGCTGCTCGACCGTATCGTCGCCGCCCCTCTGATCGATGTCGCTGAACTCACCCGACGCCGTGTCCTCCCCGTACCCGATCCCGCCAAGCACGCTCACACCGGCCCGGACAACGCCTTCCTGCCCGGCCTGGAAACGGTCGATGGCCGGCCGCCAGGACCAGTCGCCCCCCTCACACTTCCGAACGACTCCCCCGGTACGGCGCCGTCAGAGCCGCATTCGCCCGTGCGACCCGGCCCACGCGCTCGACGCCGCCGCGGCCAGACCTGATCCGTGCGGACGGTAGCCGGTTCGCAGGTGGCGATCCTGGCCGGCGGTACGGGCCAGGCAGAAATTCCGTCGAACCCCGCCCTTCGGCCGAACTATCGTTGCCGCATGCCACATGGGAAGACCTCGTACGTCTGCCTGCCCTGCCGGGCTTCGTACAAGCAGCCCTACCCCGGCCACCACGACCACGACCGGGTCTGTCCGCGTTGCGCGGAACCACTGGTCCATGTCGGCTCCGCCTTCGCGGCGCCCAAGAGGCGGGACACCTCCGCCTGGCGCACGCTCTCCGTGCTGCTGCATGCCGGAGTTCGCTTCCACAAGAGCTGCTGCGGCGGCCCCGGCTACCGCCCGCGCACCCTCAGGGAGGTGCGCGAGCGAATGACCCACGCCCGAACCACTGGAGAGCCGTTCGTTCGGGCACTGGTCCGCCGCGAACTGCCCTAGCGCCACCCACCGGGGAGGACCATGCGCCCGGGGGCGCGCTCCAAAGGCCCCTCAGTCGCGGCAGGTGAGGCGGAGTTGGGCCGCCGCGTGGTGGGCGCCGGTCAGCGAGGCGGCGCCCCAGTCGCGGCCGCGGTCGGTGAGGTGGACCGTGAAGGTGGGGGACTTGACCGGATAGGTGCCGACCTGGACCAGGGTGCCGCGGTGGATGGTCTGGAGGACGCCGAAGACGGCGTACGTGGAGGTGCGGTCGTCCGGGTCGGCGAGCACCCGGTAGACGGTCGGGTCACCCGCGACATCGATGTCGCGCGGGCCCTTCGGGACGTACACCGCCAGGGCGCACCGTGTGTAGTCCGTGCCGACCGGCCAGGTCCACGTCGCCGTGCCCGTACCGTCCCTGTCCGGGCTGCCCGACATCGGCAGGGCGGTGAACCGGCCGTCGCACCCGCCGCCCCGGAAACCGCCGGACGCCACCGTGTACCAGGCGACGTCACGGTTCTCGAAACGGCCCTGCTCGCGGTACGTCGTGTCGGTCGTGCACCCGGGGCCCGCCCACGCCGTGTACGTCGGCGGACGTGTCGGGGCTATGCGGGACGGCAGGCTCCGCTCCGGTAGCCCGCCGCCCGGGTCGGTGTCGGGCCCGTCGTCGCCGCCCAGCAGGGCCACCGAAGCGGTCAGGCAGCCCGCGGCCACGACGATTCCCGCTGCCAGCACAGTACGTACGCTCGCCATGGCCGACCACTATGCAGCGCGACTCGCGGTAACCGTGAGGGTCAGCGCAGCTCCTCCGGGCACGGCGTGCCACGCGGGAAGATCTTGTACGGTGCGGCCAGCCGGTACACCCCCGGCTTCGGCGCGAGCAGTTCCGTCCACTCGTCGCCCTCCCGGTCCTCCTCCGCCTTCAGCAGGCAACCATGGAGGTTCACGAAGGACTTGGGAGCCTCCTCGCGGCGCTTGGACGCCTCGGTCTCCTCGGGCGGCTCCACCTTCTTGCCCTCCTCGTCGAGGAGCGCCAGCCAGGGCGAGTACGGCACGCGGATCAGCACCCGCCCCGCCGTCCGCACCCGGATGGTCACCTCGCCGGCGCCCGCCCGGACCACCGTCGCCGGCGGATCGGCCAGCGGGGTCGGCTCCTCCACCGCGAACAGCCGCCAGTTGGCGTCGGACCACACCGGCCGGAGGTACGGCTGGCCGTCCTTGACCAGCTCCGCCTCCTGCTCGGCGCCGGTGTCCGGCTCGCCCTTCGGCAGCACCACGTAGTGGACGGCCCACCGGTGCAGCCAGTCGCGGTAGGTGGCGGAGTTGAGCGTGTCGTCGTAGAAGACCGGGTTGCGCTCCATGTCCGCCTGGCGGTTCCAGCCGCGCGCGAGGTTGATGTACGGGGTCAGTGCCGACGCCTCCCGGTGGCTGCGCGCCGGGACCACTTCCACCCGCGCCTTCTCCGCCCCCAACTGCTGCAACTGGTTGATCAGCGGCGCGGCCTCCCGCGCCCACGACGCGTCCGGCGCCGTACGGATGATGTCGTCGACGCTCTTGAAGCCGATCCACACGTTCAGGACGGCGAAGGCGAGGACGAGGGCGTACCACTTACGCGTGCGGCGGGCCGTGTGCGGGAGTGCGGCCAGCAGGACGACACCCGCGAACAGCATCGGCAACCGCGAGACGTTCGACCCGATCTGCGAGTCGATCAGCCAGGTCAGCAGCGTGCCGAGCGCGTACACGGCCGCGGCGGTACGGACCGTGCGCCACTCCTCCGGTACGAGGACGAAGACCAGGACCCCGAAGGCGAACGGCAGCATCGTCGACCCGAACGACATCGGCTGCGTACCGGAGAAGGGGAACAGCCACGACGACAGGGCCACGACGGCGACCGGCGCGAGGCCGAGCGCGTACGCCCCGGGGCGCCGCTTGTTGAGGAACAGCGCCGCCGCCGCGACCCCCAGGAACAGCCCGGCGACCGGGCTCGCGGCCGTCGCCAGCCCGGCGAGCGGCGCCGCGGCGGCGGCCTTGGCCCACCGTTTCCTCCGCCACCGGTGCGGCCAGCAGAAGACGGCGGCCACCGCGCCCAGCGCGAACATCATGCCGAGGCCGAACGTCACGCGGCCGGACAGCGCGTTGCACAGGAACGCGAACACCCCGGCGAGCGAGCATGCCAGCGGATTGCGCACGGCCCGCACGCGGACCAGGATCAGCGCCGTCAGCGCGGCGGACACCGTACCGGCGATCATCATCGTGGTCCGTACGCCGAGCAGCGACATCAGGTACGGGGACACGACGCTGTACGACACCGGGTGCATCCCGCCGTACCAGGCGAGGTTGTACGCGGAGTCGGGGTGCCGCCCGACGAACTCGGCCCACGCGTCCTGCGCGGCGAGGTCACCGCCGCTGTTCGCGAAGACGAAGAACCACACGATGTGGGTGAACGCGGCGAGCGCGGTCGCGACCGCGACCGGATGGCGCAGGAACGCCGCGCGGGGCCCCCCGGTTCGGCGCGCGGGACCGGAGGTCGGGGCGAGGAGCCCGGCTGCGGCGGGCGTGACGAGGGCCCCGGCTGCGGCGGGCGTGGCTGCCGCGGGCGTGGCTGCCGCGGTCATGGCGGGAGCCTCCGGCGCACCCGGTGAGGCCGGTGTCGTGAGAGCCTCGAAGGTCACCCCGGCGCCCTTGGGGTCGCCGAACACCTCGAGGGCCTTGGGTGGCGCCTCGGCCGGTGGCCTTATTCGCGCCCGGGAAGTAGAGGCGCTTTCCGCGCGGGCCGGCTCAGCGCTGGTCGGCTCAGTGGTGGTCACTGCGGCTCTCTGCTCTCTGCGTCGTCCCCCACGCCCTTGCCACGTGCTGTCTGCGAAGACGTCGTCCCGGCGCCATCCGTTGCCTGGACGTGTCCGGACGCTAACACGGGGGCGCCCCGGAAATCCGGGGCGCCCAGGGAGGTTTCAGCCGAGACGGGTCAGCTTGTCGCCGAGCCCCGGTTCGGCCATGGCACTCTTCAGCGCCACCGGCACCCGGACCTGGCTGGCGCCCTCGCCCACGGTCAGGACGCCGACCTGCGTGCCGGCGGGCGCCGAGTGGGGCAGCGCGCGGCCGCCGTTGCCCAGCTCCAGCTCGACCGTCAGGCCGGACCAGCCGACGACCTTCACGTCCTTGGTCGCGACCACCGGGGTCCTGCCGCCGAGGCCGTCGTCGACATGGCCGACCACATCGCCCTTCTTGACGACCGTGTGGTTCTCCAGCAGCTCCTGCGTGGCGAGCATCGCCTCCTTGCTGGCGGCGATCGCGCTGCCCAGGATCGGCGTCTTGTACTGGGCCAGGACCGCGCCGACGATCAGCTGGTCCGTGTCACCCACCTTCTTGTGCGCGGCGAAGAGCAGGTTGCCGCCCGCCTTGGTGGTGCTGCCGGTCTTGATGCCGAGCGCCCCGTCGTACGGGACGAGGTCGTTGTAGTTGCGCCACTTCTTGCCCGACGGGTCCGTCCACCAGGGCATCGCGGTGATCTCCAGCAGCGCGGGGATCTCCACCAGCTTCTCGCCCAGCTTGACCTGGTCCTCGGCGGAGCTGACGGTGGTGTGGTTCAGGCCCGAGGGGTCGGTGTACGTGGTGTTCTTCATCCCGAGTTCCTTGGCGGTGTCGTTCATCTTCTTGACGAACGCCGCCTCGGAACCGGCGTCCCAGCGCGCCAGCAGCCGGGCGATGTTGTTGGCGGAGGGGATCATGATGGCGGCGAGCGCGTCGTACTCGGAGATCTTGTCGCCGGCCTTCACGGTGTTGAGGGTCGACTCGTTCTGCGCGTCGTAGCCACCCTCCTTCTCCGCCAGGGCGTCGATCTCGATCATCTCGCCCTTGGACCCCTTCTTCAGGGGGTGCTCCTTGAGGATCACGTAGGCCGTCATGGCCTTCGCGACGGAGCCGATCGGCACGGGCTTCTGCTCGCCGAAGGAGTCGACGGTGCCGAGGCCGGTCGCCGACATGTAGCCCTGGCCCTCGTTCGGCCACGGCAGGGACGGCTTGCCCCCGTCGAAGGCGTAGGACGACTTGGCGGTCATCGTCAGCGTGGGCGCGGGCAGCGGTCGCACGAACTGCACGATCGCAAAGATGATCGCCAGGAGGAGGACCAGCGGGGTCCAGATCTTGACGCGCCGGACCGCCGTGCGGACCGGGGTCTCCGGCGGGGGCGGCGTGTTCGTCAACTCGGCCAGCATGTCGAGCGGCGGCCGGGGCGGCAGGGGCTGCTGCTTGGTCCGCTCGGGCTCGGTGAGGGAGGCGGGTGTGGCCGTCGCCTCGGCGGGCGCGGGGGCCGCGGCGGGAGCGGCCGGAGCGGCGGGCGCGGTGGGCGCGGTGGGCTTCTTCGCGGCGGGGCGCACGTCGTCCCCACGCAGCGGTACGAACTTGCTCGTCCGCTCGGCGGGGGATTCGGAGGCGGGGCTCGGGTCCGGCTTGCGCGTGATGGCCTTCAGCGCGGTCGTCGGCTGGTCCACGGGGGTCCGCTGGACCGCCCGGAACACGGCGGTGGGCTGGTCGACGGGCGGCTGCTCGGCCTTACCGGGCACGTCCTGCGCCTCGTCGGCCGGCTCGTCGCTCTCGGAGACGGTACGGGCCGGCTCGGCGCTCTCGCCTGCGGCACGGGCCGGCTCGGCGGGCTCGACGGCGGCACGGGCCGGCTCGGCGGCGGCACGGGCCGGCTCGGCGGCAGCGACGTCGTCGGCTTCACGGGGCGACTCGTCGCTCGCTGCGGACGGCTCGTCGGCCTCGCGGGCGGGCTCGGCGTCGTCGGCCTCGCCGGACGGCTCCTCGCCCTCGCCGGACGCGGCGACGTCGTCGGTCTCGGCGGCCCCGTCCTCGGCGGTCCCGCCGACCGGAGCGTCGCTCTCGGCGGCGGGCTCGGCGGCGGGCTCGGCGACAGCGACGTCGTCGGCTTCGCCGGGCGACTCGTCGCTCGCTGCGGACGGCTCGTCGGCCTCGGCGGACGGCTCCCCGGTGTCGCGGGCGGGCGACCCGGTCTCGTCGGGAGCCGGTTCGTCGCCCGGCTCGTCCGCCCGGGTCACCCATGCCGCCACGGCGTCCCGCAGGCGGGTGTCCCCGTCACCGTCCTGCCGGACCGCCTTGAACACCGTCGTCGGCTGGTCGACCGAGCGCTCCGCGTCCCCGTCCGACGACCCGGTGTCACCGAGTACGGCAAGCCTCGGATCGCGTTCGTTCGAAGCCGTCTCCCCCGGCGACTTCTGCTGCTCCGACTTGTCGGGGGACTCGCCCGCCACCGTGCCTCCTTCAATCAACGCGTTGCCCGAACCATGCACCAGTGTCCTGTGTGAGCGCTTGGCTCGGCTGCAAGACGAGAACGACATACCTACCGGTTCCCGTACGAAGCACCCAGGCGCTCTCGACAGACCAATGTGAGAGGGGTCACCCTGTCATTCATCCACGCGGGGAGGCATGGATGGGCAGGAGCCGCAGAACACTTCCGGAGGAGCTTCTGCTGCTCGCTCTGGACCCGGCCACGGGTACCACAGCGCAGCCGCAGTCGCTCGACCTCGGCCTCGCCGGAGCACAGCTAGTGGAGCTGGCTCTGGCAGGACGGATAGCCCCTGACGGGGATCGTATCGCCGTGGTGATGCCACGGCCGACCGGAGATCCGACACTGGACTCCGCGCTCGAGCTGCTGCGCAGGCGTGGCAGTCCGGTGCGGGCCGTCCACTGGATCGGCGGGCCCCGACTGGGGCTGCGCCAGACGTATCTCTCGCATCTGGAACGGTGCGGCATGGTGCATGCCGTCGAGGGCCAGATGTGCGGGGTGCTGCCGACGACGCGCTACCAGGCGACGGAGACGGCGATCAGCCGGGAGATCAGGGCCCGGCTGGACAGTGCGATCCGCACCGGTGTACCGCCGGACCCGCGGACCGCGGCGCTCGCCGCACTGGCCCACGCGGTCGGTCTCGGCAAGCACCTCTACCCCGGCAACGAGGGGCGTTCCTCACGCTCCCGGCTCCGGGACCTGATCAGGCACGACCCGATGGGCGGACTCGTGGCGCACGCCGTGATGGACGTCCAGAACGGCGTGGGCGCACAGCCACGTCGTAGCGCGGGCACGGGAGGCGGTGGCCGCCCGGCCACGGCGGTACCGATGCAGCCCCAGTCACGCAGCGGGTCGATGGCCCGCGCCGTGGCGCACTGAGCGGCACGACGGCGCGCTCACAGCACGGCAGCACAAAGGCACAGAGGCACAGAGGCACAGCTGAAACGAGCACCAGGCGCAACCCCCAGGGCCCGGTTCGGGAGCCGCATGAGCGCGCGGGACGGTCAACACTGCCGCCCCGCGCGCTCGCACGTGTCCGTACGTGCGTACACCCAGGGGCTCGTGTGGCCATTTCCCAGCGCGCAAAGCCCATTGGTGGCAGTCTGCTGAGCAGTAGATACGTAGAGCTACAACAGCTACCGCAGCCAAGCAGCCGGAGGTGCAGTTTCCCGTGGCGTCCAACGTCAACCCCACCGTCAGGCGACGCAGACTGGGCCAGGAGCTGCGCCGGCTGCGTGAGCTCAAGGGCATGACGGCGGAGGAGGTGGCGGAGCGCCTGCTCGTCTCGCAGTCGAAGATCAGCCGCCTCGAGAACGGCCGCCGCTCGATCAGCCAGCGCGATGTCCGTGACTTGTGCGGGGTGTACGAGGTCGAGGACCACCGTATCGTCGATTCGCTGATGCAGATGGCGAAGGACTCGCGCCAGCAGGGATGGTGGCACGCGTTCGGCGACATCCCGTACAGCGTCTACATCGGCCTGGAGACGGACGCGGCCTCGCTGCGGGTGTACGAGCCCCAGGTGGTGCCGGGGCTGTTGCAGACCCGGCGGTACGCCGAGGCGCTGATCACCGGTGCTCTGCCGGAGTCGTCGCCGGCCGACATCGAGAAGCGGGTCAACGTCCGCGCGCGCCGCCAGGAGCGCATCAAGGACGCGGAGACGCCGCTGCGCCTGTGGGCGGTGATCGACGAGTCGGCGCTGCGCCGGGTGGTCGGCGACCGGCAGCTGATGATCGAGCAACTGGAGCATCTGGTCGACCAGTCGCACCTGCCGCACGTCACCGTGCAGGTGCTGCCGTTCGACATGGGTGCGCACCCGGGCATCAGCGGTCACTACGCGATCCTGGAGTTCCCGGACGCCTCCGACTCCTCGGTGGTCTACATCGAGGGGGTCACCAGTGATCTGTACCTGGAGAAGGCGAACGACGTGCAGCGGTACAGCGTGATGTACGAGCACCTGCGCGCCCAGGCCCTGAACGTGGAGCAGACGCGGCAGTTCATCGGCGAGGTCATCAAGGACTACACGGACGCGACACACTGACACCGTTGCATCGACCTTGCTGCGATGTGTCCGGATATGCGAATTTGGTCCTGGATAATAGGGGTTCGCCCGGCCCGCCGGGGAAGAAGCCGGTACGGTACACCCCGACCGGCTTCCAGCGGAAGACCCCGTGGAATATGCCATCCGGTCGAGTGAACGACCGCCCCGCACACAGATCCCGACGAGTAGCGTCGATCACGCCGGCCTGGAGGCCAGGTCGGTGCGAGTCACTGCTGTCACTGTCGAGAAACTGTCGAGAACCGGAGCGGAGAAGATGGCAATCATTCAGGGCGCCACGGACACCTGGACCAAGTCCTCGTATTCCGGCGGGAACGGCGCATGCGTCGAAGTCAAGTCCCCTGTCGTCGCGTCGATCGCGGTACGGGACTCGAAGGCCCCCGCCGGTCCGTCCATCACGTTCGTCCCCGAGTCGTGGAACGCGTTCGTGCGTGAAGTGAGCACGGGAGCTCTCTGAGCCTGCGACGTGTCACCGATGAGCCCTCTCGACTGGTCCGCCGTCCCGGCCGAGGGGGCTCGGTCATGCGCCACCGCAGTGTCGACGGCCTCGGCCTGTTTCGCTGATCCCGACAGGGAGAGGCAGCACCCGGCGGTCACGGGCCGGGCGAGAGCCCACGTGCCCGGGTGACGGCCCGTCGGCCCTGACTGACCGGGTCAACACAGCGCCGCCCGGCTGGACATGGAGGCCGGCACGGGCGATCGCGGACCAGTCGCTGCCGGTCCACGCGGGCGAACTGATGAGGTAGAGCGCCCTCCCCTTCGCCGACCGCACGGGACCCGCATCCCGCGCGGTCGCTGTGCCATGTGTCGTACGGACCTGACGAAGCGCCCGATCATCGTGTGGCCGCCGTTACGGGCACGACAACGGCCACGTGAGTCAAGAAACGGCAAAACCGTTCTGCTTTCTGATCTGCGTTCATATCCATGACCCGCACAGCTCTTGACCGCCCGCCCGAACTGGCGGTTCAATCCCCGAAGTCCCCGCTCCCGCACGGGGGCGCCGCTGACCGGACGTACTGACGACGCGCTTCGACGTTCACAAGGCGGACCCCTGGAGGGGGCACATGAACAGTCTCGACTGGGCCGTGCTCATCGGCTACTTCGGCGTGATGGTCGCGATCGGCGTCTGGTCGCACAAACGCGTCGACAACGTCAGCGACTTCTTCACCGCCGGCGGCAGGATGCCGTGGTGGCTGTCGGGCATCTCCCACCACATGTCGGGCTACAGCGCCGTGATGTTCACCGGGTACGCGGGCATCGCCTACACGTACGGCGTCACCTCGTACGTCACCTGGTCCTTCCCCATCGCCATCGGGATCGCCATCGGCGCCCACCTCTTCGCG
The DNA here is from genome assembly GCF_040300825.1 of Streptomyces sp. NPDC000229. Taxonomy (NCBI): domain Bacteria; kingdom Bacillati; phylum Actinomycetota; class Actinomycetes; order Kitasatosporales; family Streptomycetaceae; genus Streptomyces; species Streptomyces sp. NPDC000229. The sequence continues at coordinate 46,371 of NZ_JBEPEL010000007.1, read as the reverse complement.
CCCCGGCTCAACCGGCTGCGCTCCCGCCTCCATGTCGCCTCACCGCTCGAATACCTGAAGAACCGCTACAACCTGCCCACCCAGCAGGCGCTCGCCTGGTCCGGCGTCCTGCTGAAGATCGTCGACGTGGGTGCGAAGTGGGCGGCCATCGCCACCCTGCTGTCCGTCTTCACCGGCATCTCGCTCAACCAGGGGATCCTCATCACCGGTGTCATCACCGGCATCTACTGCACGGTCGGCGGGCTGTGGGCCGACGCCCTCACCGAACTCGGCCAGTTCATCATCCAGTTCTTCGCCGGCATCGCCATGCTCGTCGCCGTCATGGCGAAGCTGGGCGGCTTCAGCGCGCTGTGGACCGTGTGGGACCGCCCCGAGCTCCAGGGCCACACCGAGCCGACCGCGGGCCCCTACACGGTGACCTTCCTCCTCGCGTACCTCTTCATCAAGACCTTCGAGTACAGCGGCGGCATGTGGAACCAGGCGCAGCGCTACATGGCGACGCCCACCGCCCGCGAGGCCACCCGCTCCGGGCGGCTGTCGGCGGTCCTGTGGTTCGTCTGGCCGCTGGTGCTGTTCTTCCCCATGTGGTGCGCGCCGCTGCTGGTGAGGCCCGAGAAGCCGGACGCCTCCGACTCCTACGCGCTGATGACCGAACAACTCCTGCCGCACGGACTGCTCGGCCTGGTCATCGTCGGGTTCTTCTCCCACACCATGGCCATGTGCTCCTCCGACGCCAACGCCATCGCCGCCGTCTTCACCCGCGACATCGCCCCGGCGCTCTCCAAGGCGGCGCGCGGCTGGTCGCACCGGGCCGGACTGCTGGCCGCCCGCTGGTCGACCGTCGCCTTCCTCGCCCTGTCGATGGCGATCGCAACCCAGGTCAACTCCCCCACGTTCAAGGACATCATCACCGTCGTCATCAAGTGGGTGGCGGGCCTGATGGGGCCGATCGCGATCCCCTTCATGCTCGGACTGCTGCGGACGTTCCGCAGGTCCGGTCCGACGGCGGCGCTGGTGTCATGGGCGGCCGGCCTGTTCGCGTTCTGGCTGACGAACTACGGCCTCGACGGCATCGAGCTCCAGATCCAGATCGTCTCGCCGCTGGCGACGTCGCTGATCCTGTACGTCCTCATCGGCCTCATCAAGCCGGAGGACACCCCGGAGCGGGACGCGGTGCTGGACAAGATCCACTCCGACGACGGCAGCCCGGCGGGCGCTGCCGTCGCACCCGGAACGCCCGAGCGTCAGCCCCTCGGATAGCGGGCCAGCCACCCCGGCGCGGAGACCGCCGGGCCGTGCAGGGCCGGGCCCTGCGTCATCTCCATGGCGAAGTCGTCCGCCAGTTGGAGGACCGTCGGCCGCCCTTCCAGCTCCGCCAGCCAGGCCGGCGGGAGGGCGGTCTCGCCGTGCAGGGCGCCGAGCAGCGCGCCGGTGAGCGAGCCGGTGACCTCCGACGGGCCGTCGTGGTTGACGGCGAGACGCAGCCCGTGCCGGACGTCCTCGCCGACGAGCGCGCAGTAGACCGCGATGGCCAGGGCGTCCTCCGCGTGCTCGCCGTCGGTGTCGCCGAGCGAGGAGATCCTGGCCGGGCTCGGAATCCCCTGCCGTACGGCACCGAGGGCGTGCTTCAGCGCCTCACTGACCGGCTCGTGCCCGGGGCGGGTCGCCAGCTGCGCCAGCGCCCGCTGTACGGAGCCGTCGACGCTCTCGCCGCGGGCCAGGCCGTGCACGACGACGGCGAAGGCGCCCGCCGACAGGTAGGCGGTGGGGTGGCCGTGGGTCTGGACGGCGCACTCGACGGCGAGCTGGCACACCAGCTGCGGCTCCCAGCCGACGAGCAGCCCGTACGGCGCGGACCGCACCACGGCGCCGGCGTCGCGGGCGGTGGGGTTCTTGGGCTTGTCCACGGTGCCGAGGACGTCGTCGCCCAGCCCGGTGAGGTTCGCGTGCGCGGGGTCGCGGCGGGCGTACAGCCACTCCTCGCAGGCCAGCCAGCCGTTGTCCTTGCGGCGCTCGTCGGGACCCCAGTCGCGCTGGGTGGCGGCCCACCGCAGATGCGCGCGGTGCACATCGGTGGGCGGGTGCCAGGCGCCGGTGTCGCGGCGCACCTGGGCGCGTATCAGGCCGTCGACGGTGAACAGCGTCAGCTGGGTCGCGGACGTGACGGCACCGCGCCGCCCGTACGCCGGTGCCAGGTCGGCGAGCCCGTCGGGCCCGTGCGCCGCCCGGATCGCCTCGACCGACAGGCCGGACACGCCCGCCCCGAGGGCGTCCCCGATGGCGGCACCGAGGAGGCAGCCCCGTACCCGGGCACGGAAGTCCTGCTGCTCGGCCCGGCCCCAGACCGCCGCGGCTGCTGCGCTCACCTCGCGTCCCTCCCTCGACCGTCCGCCTACGTCCGGCGCGCAGCACTGTAATCGAAGGGAACCGGCCGCCCGGGGCCAGGAGTGTTATGGGTGGGACGCCCGTCAGGTGGGGTTTTGCACGCTGTTCGGCACCGTTTCGGGGTTGCTCCGGACGATGCGTTCGCGCTGCGCCGCGGCCCACGCGTAGTCCGGATCCAGGGCGAGCGCCCGGTCCAGGTCGCGCAGCGCCCCGGTGATGTCGCCCAGCGCCTCGTGGGCCAGGGCGCGGCTGCCGAACGCCCAGGCGTAGCCGGGGTCGAGGGCGAGGGCGCGGGTGTACGCGGCGACCGCGTCCGCGGGTCGCCCCGCCGCGCGCAGGGCCTCGCCCCGCTCCCCGGCGATCCACGGGTCGCCCGGGGCGGAGGCCTCCGCGCGGTCCAGGTCGTGCAGCGCGCCGGCCGCGTCGCCCAGCGCGCGCCGGACCTGGGCCCGGCGCACCAGGCTCCAGCGGTGGTCGGGGTCGATGCTCAGCGCGAGGTCCAGGTCCGCCAGCGCCTCGGCCGGCCGGCCGAGCGCGTGCTTGACCTGGGCGCGGCCGGCCCGGGGCCACACCGACGCCGGGTCGAGCTCGATGACGCGGTCGAAGTCCGCGAGTGCCTCCGCGTGGCGGCCCATCCTCCGGTAGGTCTCCCCTCGGTGGGCGAGGGGCCGCACGGGGCGCGTGGCCAGTTCGACGGCCCGGTCGTGGTTCTCCAGGGCCTTGTCGAAGTCGCCGCGCACACGGTGGACGAAGGCCCGTCCCGTGTACGCCCTGGGGCTTCCCGGCCGGAGCGCGATGGCCTGGTCGAAGTCGGCGAGCGCCTCGTCGTACCGCTTCATGTCGTGCAGGGCGCGGCCCCGCGCCTGCAGTGCGTGTGCGCGGTCCTCGGGGCCGGCCCGGGCGACGAGCAGGTCCAGCACGCCGACGAGCGACCGGGCCGGGTCGGCCAGCGTCTCCAGGCACGCCGTGCCGAGGCGGCGCACGGCGTCGTCGTCCGTGTCCTCGCCCGCCTCGGCCAGCACCTGCGCCCAGCGGCGGGCCTGTACCGGGCCTTCGTGGCACGCGCCGATCCCGTCGTGCAGGGCGCCCGCCAACGCCGTGCGCGGCTGGGCGCACAGCCGGTGGTACAGCTCCTCCAGCCGCAGGGCGCGCCAGCTCTCGTGCTCCCACAGCTCGGAGGGGTGGATGTCGTGTCCGGCCGTGCCCGCCCAGGCGGCGTAGGCGTCCGCCAGCCGGGTGTGGGCCTCGCGCCAGCGCTGCGGTGAGCCGGTCCGCTGGAGGCGCAGCATGGGGGCGCGTACGACGTCGTGGTACTGGACGTGGTCCTCGCGCTCGCTGACGAACGGCAGTGCGCGCAGCCAGCCGAACAGATCCGCCGACCCCGCGCCGTCCGCGACGGCCGCCGCGAAGACGTCCTCGTTGAGCCGGCGCGGCAGCGCGCAGGCGAGGGCGGTGGCGCGGCGGGCCGGGTCGTCCTCCCACTTGAGGAACCGGTCCACGGCCGTGGCGCCCGCGGTGTTCGGTTCGCCCGGGTGCTGAGCCAGGGTCGAGACGAGGACGGGCAGCCCCCCGGACAGCCGCAGCACGTCCTGGACGACCGGCTCGTCCTCGATGCCCCTGGCCGACAGCAGGCGCCGCGTCTCGGGCTCGGTGAACGGCTCCAGCGGCAGGTCCTGGACGATGTCGGACCAGTCCGCCCAGCAGGCCGGGTCCAGGCGCGACCGCCCGGCCAGGGTGAGCACGACGTTGCCGGGCAGGGCCCCGTACCGGGCGCCCGCGACCAGGTCGCGCAGCCAGACGTCGAGGAACGGCCCGGTGCGTTCGTAGGTGTCGAAGAAGAGCGCGACCCACGGGACGTGGGCCGCCACCCGGTCCAGATCGGCCACCAGGAGGGGGCTGAGCACGGTGACGGGGTCGGACACGAGCCGTACGCCGTCGGCGTCCCGGGAGCGTGGGCCGAGGTTCGTCCGCAGCCGGTCGGCGCCGCGGGCCAGTTGCGCCGGGTCCACGGCACCGGCGAAGGCGCCGACGACCGGCAGCATGCCCGCGCCGATCAGCCCCGCCTGGGCGGCGGCCATGCTGCCCGGCGAGGGGGCGGTGCCCGGGGCCCCCTGCGGCGCACCTTCCGCTCCGGAGGCTCCGGCCGCCGCGGCCATCTCGGCCTCGTGGCGGTGGCGGTGGTAGGCGGCCAGCTGCCGGTCCAGGGCCTTGAGGGGGTGGCCCTGCCGGCCCAGGCAGTCGCTGAGTGCCGCCATCGCCTCGGGGACGCTGTTCACGCCCTCGTCGACGTACGCGGTCGGCGCCCCGCGCTCGCGGGCGACGTCCTCCAGCTCCCGGATCAGCGTGGTCTTGCCGACGCCCGCCATGCCGCGGACGTGGAAGACGAACCGGTGTCGTCCGTCTTCCGGCGCGGTGTCGAAGTTGCTGCGGAACAGGGCCAGTTCGTGCTGCCGGCCGACGAAACCGGCGCGCTTGTGCTGCGTGAGCAGTTCCGGCATCGACGGTCTGGGTCGGGATTCCTGGCCATGCGGCCAGTCTCGCAAAGTTCACTCCAGTACGGGCAGCAGTTCCGGCAGGTGCCCGTCGGACGCCGCCGCCGCCCGCCGCCGTTCCTCCGGAACCTCGCCGTACAGCGTCGTACGGGGGCGGGCCGGGCGGCCGGCCGCGTCCGCGATGGCGACGAGGTCCTTGACCGAGCGGTACGAGCCGTAACCGGAGCCCGCCATGCGGGAGATGGTCTCCTCCATGAGGGTGCCGCCGAGGTCGTTGGCGCCGGAGCGGAGCATGTCGGCGGCGCCGTCGGTGCCCAGCTTGACCCAGCTGGTCTGGATGTTGGGGATGTGCGGGTGGAGCAGGACGCGGGCCATGGCGGTGACGGCGCGGTTGTCGCGGGTGGTGGGGCCTGGGCGGGCGATGCCGGCGAGGTAGACGGGGGCGTTGGTGTGGATGAAGGGGAGGGTGACGAACTCGGTGAAGCCGCCGGTCTCCTGCTGGATCCGCGCGAGGGTACGGAAGTGGCCGAGCCAGTGGCGGGGCTGGTCGACGTGGCCGTACATCATCGTCGACGAGGACCGGATGCCGAGCTCGTGCGCGGTGGTGACGACCTCGATCCAGGTCGCCGTCGGCAGCTTGCCCTTGGTGAGCACCCAGCGCACCTCGTCGTCGAGGATCTCGGCGGCCGTGCCCGGGATGGAGTCGAGGCCGGCTTCCTTGGCGGCGGTCAGCCACTCGCGGATCGACAGGCCGGTGCGGGTCGCGCCGTTGACGACCTCCATCGGCGAGAAGGCGTGGACGTGCATGCCGGGGACGCGGTCCTTCACGGCCCGCGCGATGTCGAAGTACGCCGTGCCGGGCAGGTCCGGGTGGATGCCGCCCTGCATGCACACCTCGACCGCGCCCACGTCCCAGGCCTGCTGGGCACGGTCGGCGACCTGGTCCAGCGACAGGGTGTACGCGTCGGCGTCGGTGCGGCGCTGGGCGAAGGCGCAGAAACGGCAGCCGGTGTAGCAGACGTTGGTGAAGTTGATGTTGCGGGTGACGATGTACGTGACGTCGTCGCCGACCGCGTCGCGGCGGATGCCGTCGGCGATCCGGCACAGCGCGTCCAGCGCCGGGCCGTCCGCGTGGAGCAGCGCGAGGGCTTGCTGGTCCGTCAGCCTCGTCGGGTCGTCGGCGGCGACCGCGAGGGCTTCCCGTACGTCGGTGTCGATGCGCTGCGGCACCATGCCGGGCGCGGCGGCCTCGCGCAGTGCCTCCCAGTCGCCGTACACCTCGTCGAAGTCGTCACGCCGGTCGGACGCGCGCCCGGTGGTGTCGATGGTGCGGTGCAGGTCGGTGCGCCCGGCGGCGGTGAAGCCCCCGTCGGGCTCCTGCCACGGCAGGCCGCGCACCTCCGCGTCGGGGTTCGCGAGGCCCGTGGCCGGGTCGGCGAGGGCGCGGACGTGCGGCAGCAGACGCGGGTCGAGCCAGGGCTCGCCGCGCGTGACGAACTCCGGGTACACACAGAGACGTTCCCGCAGCTCGAAGCCCTCGGCGGCCGACTTCTCGGCGAGGGTGTCGATCTGCGGCCAGGGCCGCTCCGGGTTGACGTGGTCGATCGTCACCGGCGACACGCCGCCCCAGTCGTCGATGCCCGCGCCGATGAGCCGCCCGTACTCCCCGTCGACCAGGTTCGGCGGGGCCTGCAAACACGCCGACGGCCCCATGATGTGCCGGGCGACGGCGACCGTCGCCACCAGGTCGTCCAGCTCGGCGTCCGGCATGCCGCGCATCGCCGTGTCCGGCTTGGCGCGGAAGTTCTGGATGATCAGCTCCTGGATGCCGTGGTACGCCCGCGAAACCCGCCGCAGCGCGAACAGCGACTCCGCCCGCTCCTCGTACGTCTCGCCGATCCCGATGAGCAGCCCGCTGGTGAACGGCACGGACGACCGTCCCGCGTCCTCCAGCACCCGCAGCCGCACCGCCGGCTCCTTGTCGGGCGAGCCGTGGTGCGGGCCGCCCGGCTCCGACCACAGCCGGGTCGCCGTCGTCTCCAGCATCATCCCCATGGACGGCGCCACCGGCTTCAGCCGCTGGAAGTCGGTCCACGACATCACACCCGGGTTCAGGTGCGGCAGCAGCCCGGTCTCCTCCAGGATCCGGATGGCCATGGCCCGTACGTACGCGAGGGTGTCGTCGTACCCGTGCGCGTCCAGCCACTCCCGCGCCTCGGGCCACCGGTCCTCGGGCTTGTCGCCGAGCGTGATCAGCGCTTCCTTGCAGCCCAGTTCGGCACCCCGCCGGGCGATGTCCAGCACCTCGTCCGGCGACATGAACATCCCGTGCCCGGCCCGGCGCAGCTTCCCCGGCACGGTCGCGAACGTGCAGTAGTGGCACTTGTCACGGCACAGCCGGGTGAGCGGGACGAACACGCTCTTCGAGTACGTGATGACCCCGGCCCGCCCCGCCGCCGCCAGCCCGGCGTCCCGCACCCGGGCCGCCGACGCGGCCAGATCCTCCAGATCCGCGCCCCGCGCCTGCAACAGGACGGCGGCCTCGGTGACGTCCAGCGCCACCCCGTCTCTGGCCCGCTTGAGGGCACGTCGCATCGCGTTGGCGTTGGGGGTGGGGCGTCCGGGCCGGTCATCGGTCATGGCCCGAGCATACGAGTGCGGGGTCCCTACACGTACCGGGCATACTCGTCCAGCTTGCGCAGCACTTCGGCCTCGCCGGAGGGCGGGAGTTGGACGACGGTCTCCGTGATGCCGAGGTCGGCGAAGTGCGCGAGCTTCCCCTCCGACGGGTGGACGGCGTAGGGGACGACGTGGAGGGCCTCCGGGTCGCGGCCGGCCTTCTGCCATGTCTCGCGGAGGACGGGGAGCGTCTCGGTGAGGCCCCGGCCGCCGATGGGGAGCCAGCCGTCGGCGTATTCGGCGATGTGGGCGAAGAGTTTGGGACCGGCCGCGCCGCCGATCAGGGTGCGGGGGGCGCCGCCGGCCGGTTTGGGGTGGGCGTAGGAGGCGCGTACGGAGGCGGTCCGGCCCTCGTACGCCGTGGGTTCGGCGGCCCACAGGGCGCGCATCAGGGCCATCCGGTCGCGGGTGCGTTCGCGGCGGGTGGACCAGGTCACGCCGTGGTCGGCGGCCTCTTCGCGGTTCCAGCCGTACCCGATGCCGAGGGTGAAGCGGCCACCGGAGAGGTGGTCGAGCGTGGCGATCTGCTTGGCCAGGTCGATCGGGTCGTGCTGGGCGACGAGCGTGATGCCGGTGCCCAGGCCGAGCCGCTCGGTGACGGCGGCGGCCTGGCCGAGCGCGATGAAGGGGTCGAGGGTGCGGCCGTACTCGGGCGGCAGGGGGCCGCCCGCCGGGTAGGGGCTGGTGCGTTCGACGGGGATGTGGGTGTGCTCGGGCAGGTAGAGGCCCGCGAAGCCGCGCTGCTCCAGCTCGCGCGCGAGTCGTACCGGGGTGACGGTCTGGTCCGTGAGGAAAATCGTCGTCGCGATGCGCATGACGGCCCACGGTATGGCGCCCGGCCGCGAATTCCGAGACCTTCACCTCAGGTTGGCGGGGAGTTGACCGGCCGCGAGGAGGGTGGCACCCATGATGGGCCGACGAGGATTCGTGACGGGCGCGGCGGGGGCCTTGGCCGCACCCGGAGTGAGCTTCGCCCCCGGACAGACCGAGCAGGTACTGCGCGGCACCCTGCCGCCGGGTTCGCCCGACTACGTCTACCTGCCGGTCGAGGTACCGCGCGGGGTGCGGGAGATCCGGGTGTCGTACGCGTACGAGCGGCCCGCCGTGCCGCCCGGGACGCAGGGCAACGCGCTGGACATCGGCGTCTTCGACGAGCGCGGCACCGAGCTGGGCGGGCGCGGCTTCCGCGGCTGGTCGGGCGGCGCCCGCACCGAGTTCTTCCTCCGCGCCGACGACGCCACGCCCGGCTACCTGCCGGGGCCCGTCCGCGCGGGCACCTGGCACATCGCGCTCGGCCCGTACACCGTCGCCCCCGAGGGCCTGGCGTACACGGTGACGGTCCGCCTCACGTACGGCTCCGCCGGGCGGACCCCGCGTCCGGTGTACCCGCCGGAGCGGGCCCGGGGACGCGGCCGGGCCTGGTACCGGGGCGACTGCCACCTGCACTCGGTGTACTCGGACGGCCGCCGCACCCCGGCGGAGATCGCGGCCGCGGCACGCGCCGCCGGGCTGGACTTCATCAACACCTCGGAGCACAACACGCACGCCGCCCACGGGGCATGGGACGGGCTGTGGGGCGACGACCTGCTGATCCTCACCGGCGAGGAGGTCACCACCCGCAACGGCCACGTCGTCGCGATCGGCACCGACCCGGGCACGTTCGTCGACTGGCGCTACCGGGCCCGCGACAACCGCTTCGGGCACTTCGCCCGCGCCATCCGCCGCGCCGGCGGTCTGGTCGTCCCGGCCCACCCGCACGCCACGTGCGTCGGCTGCAACTGGAAGTTCGGCTTCGCCGAGGCGGACGTGGTGGAGGTGTGGAACGGCCCCTACACCCCGGACGACGAGGTGACGCTGGCCGACTGGGACGCCGCGCTGGCTTCCCCGGGGTGGACACCCGCGATGGGCGGCAGCGACGCCCACCGCGAGCCGCAGAAGGTGGGCGAGCCGCAGACGGTCGTCCTCGCCGACGACCTGACCCGCGAGGCGATCCTGGCCGGGCTGCGCGCGGGCCGCTCGTACGTCGCCGAGTCGGCCGCCGTGTCCCTGGCGCTCTCCGTCACCGGCGGACGCGGTGACCGGGCGGGCATCGGCGACCGGCTCCCCGTACCCCTCGACGCCCCGGTCACGGTCCGCCTGGAGGTGACGGGCGCCCCCGGCTGCACGGCCCGCTTCGTCACCGACCAGGGGGTCCTGCACTCGGCCGGCCTGCCCGCCTCCGGACCGGGCGCGGTCGAGTGGACGACGACGCCCGCGTACGCCTCCTACGTCCGCGTGGAGGTCCGCCACCCGGCGACGGTGCCGGGCCTGCCGGGGGCGCTCGCGGCGTTCACCAACCCGGTGTTCCTCGGAGCGCCCCTTGAGCGGGTCAGTCGTTCACGGCCGTGAGCAGGACCGCCGCGTCCGTCACGGCCGTCACCCCGTGCCGCTCGGGTGGCAACAGGTACAGGGAGCCCATGGTCAGCTCCACGTCACCGGACTGGGCCGTCACCGTGATCACGCCCCGCAGCACCTGGAGGGAGGCCGCGGGCGGAGTGTTGTGCTCGTCGAGCGAGGTGCCCGCGGTGAGGGCGATGACGCTCTGCCGCAGGGGCGGGTCCCGGAGGATCAGGTTCGCGCTGCGGCCGTGCTCGTCGGCGTGGGCGGCGACGAGATGTTCCTCTGCGATCGCGTTGAGGTCATACATACCGTCCACCTTGCCCCGCGGCCGGTTCCTACGCATACGGAAGGGCGGGCACCGTGCCGTCCCACGGTGCCCGCCCTTCCGGCTCAGGTGTGTGCGTCAGTCGGCGACGACCAGGGCCGGCGTCTCCTTCGTGAGGACCTCACCGCGGAAGAACTCCGGGCTGCGGCGCTGCATCACCAGCATGATCACCACGCCGAGCAGCAGCAGGCCCACACCGATCACGAAGACCGAGCCGATGCCGAACACCGACGAACCGCTGCCGTAGGCCGGGTCCCAGATGTCGTACAGCGTCTGGCCGAAGACGGCCGTGAGCATCAGGCCGCCGAGGCCCGGGAAGATCCCCTTGACGGCCAGGTCGCGCACCGAGCGGCGCAGCTCGCGGCGGAAGAACCAGACGCAGGCGAAGGCGGTGATCGCGTAGTAGAAGCAGATCATCAGGCCGAGCGCGTAGATGGTGTCGATGAGGACGTTCTCGCTGACCAGCGACATCACCGCGTAGAAGGCTCCGGTGGCGACGCCCGCGATGACGGTGGCCCGGCCGGGGGTCTTGAAGCGGGGGTGGATCTTGGCGAACGAGGCCGGCATCGCCTGGTAGGTGCTCATGGCCAGGGCGGTACGCGCCACCGGGATGAAGGTGGTCTGCAGGCTCGCTGCGGCGGAGGCGACGACGGCGAGGAAGAGCAGGACGCCGAGGCCGGAGCCCATGACCGGTTCGGCGAGCACGGCGAACACGTTGTCCGCGGTGTCGGGGTTGCCGAGGCCGGTGCCCTTGTCGCCGATGCCGGCGTACATCTGGGAGGCGATGGCGATCATCAGGTACGAGGCGACGATCACGACCATGGCGAGCATGGCGGCGCGGCCGGGCGTCCGGGCGCTGCCGGTGCTCTCCTCGTTGATGGACAGGCAGGCGTCCCAGCCCCAGTAGATGAAGATCGACAGGGACAGGCCCGCGGTGAAGGCGGCGAAGGACTCCACGCCGAAGGGGTTCATCCAGGACCAGGAGAAGTCGAGCGACCCGGCGACCTCGTCCGCCTTGGTGATCGCCATGAAGGCGAAGATCACCAGGACGGTGAGCTGGAGACCGACCAGGGCGTACTGGACCCACTTGGTGGCGGTGATGCCCCGGTAGCTGATGGCCGTGGCGACCGCGATGAAGGCGAGGGTGGTGGCGATGTGCGCGGCCTTGTTGCCGTCGAGGGCGGCGATCGATTCGCTGCCGGTGACCTCACCGAGGAGCAGGTAGAAGTAAGAGGTGGCGACACCCGCGAGGTTGGAGAGCACCACGATGGTGGCCACCAGCAGGCCCCAGCCGCACATCCACCCGACACGCGGCCCGAACGCCTTCACCGACCAGGTGAAGGACGTACCGCAGTCCGGCACCGCGCGGTTCAGCTCACGGTAGGCGAACGCCACCAGGAGCATCGGCAGGAACCCGGCGAGAAAGATCGCCGGCATCTGCAGCCCGACCTCACTGACCGTGGGGCCGAGTGTGGCCGTGAGGCAGTAGACGGGGGCGACCGTGGACACGCCGATGACGGCGCCACCCATGAGCCCGACCGAGTTGTCGCCGAGCCCCTTCTTGCGTACGCCCCCTTGGGAGTCGCTCATTACCGTGTCTCCGGCCTGGGGCCGCGCTTCCACCTGAGTCATAGGAAGGACGTTAGGCGCTGCGGTTTCCACATCCGGAAGAAGGAACTCCGCGATCTTTGCCTTTCATTGCAGGGGGCAAGGCCACCTCCTGGCAACGAATGAAAGATCTCCTCCGACCCACGCCGACCGATTGGTAGGTGAAATCCACAGCGTTCGATATACGGGAACCGCAGCAGTGTCCGGTTTGCCCGTTTCCAAATTTTCCCGCGCTGTTTTCAGCCGGGCCAGACGAGCGCCTGCGGCTCGCTGTACGCGTGCAGCGCGTAGGACCCGCAATCGCGGCCCACACCGCTCTTCTTGAACCCTCCGAACGGCGCCTCCATGTTGCGTCCGACCGTGTTCACCCCGACCCCGCCCGCCCGCAGCCGGCCCGCCACACGGAACCCGCGCGCCACATCACCGGTCCAGACGTAGTCGATCAGGCCGTAGTCGCTGTCGTTGGCCAGCGCGACGCCCTCGTCCTCGTCCTCGAACGGCACGACCACCACGACCGGCCCGAAGATCTCCTCCCGTACGACCCGCATGCCGGGGGCGCAGTCGACCAGGAGCGCCGGAGCGACGTAGAAGCCCTTCCCGTACTCCGGCGGCGTCCCGCGCCTGATGACCCGGGCCCCCTCCTGCCGCCCCAGCTCGACGTACGCCTCCACCCGGTCCCGGTGCGCGGCCGAGATCACCGGCCCGACGACCGTCCCCGGGGCGGCCGGATCCCCCACCTCCATATGGCCCAGGTAGCCGGTCAGCCGCTCCACCAGGCGCTCGTACACCCCGCGCTGTGCCAGGACCCGGGTCGGAGCCGTACAGATCTGGCCGCTGTAGAAGGAGAACGTGGTGCCGATGCCCCGGACGGCCGCGTCCAGGTCGGCGTCGTCGAACACCAGTGCCGCGCCCTTGCCGCCCAGCTCCATCAGCTGCCGCTTCACCTCCCGCCCGCACACCTCGCCGATACGCCGGCCCACCGCCGTCGAACCGGTGAAACTCACCATGTCGACGTCCGGCGCGTCCACGGCCGCCTCCCCCACCTCCGTCCCCGACCCCGTGACCACATTGACCACCCCCGGCGGCACCCCGGCCTCCTCCAGCGCCCGGGCCAGCGCGTACACCGACAGCGGATCCTGCGGCGCCGGCTTCACCACCACCGTGTTGCCCATCGCGAGCGCCGGGGCGATCTTGCCCGCCGGGTTGGCCCAGGGGTTGTTGTACGAGGTGATGCACGTGACCACACCGACGGGGCGGCGCACCGTGACCGCCCCGAGGACCGAGGCCGGTCCCATCGGGCCCGCCCCGCTGATCTGCGGCGGCAGGGGCTGCTCCACCGGTTCCAGGGCGCCCCTGGCGTACCGGCGGAAGCGGGCGACGGCGACCGCGACCTGCATGGCGCGCGCCGTGCCGGTCGTCGCACCGCTCTCGGCCCGCGCCAGGCGGGTGTGCGCCTCCGCGTCACGGGCGACGACCTCGGCCGCCCGGTCCAGCATCGCCGCCCGCTCCTCCGGCTTCGTCCGCGACCAGGCGTCGAAGGCCTCCTTCGCGGCCGCGGCCGCCTCGTGCGCCTGGCGCCGGCTCGCCTCGGGTGCGAGGCCGACGACCGCTTCCGTGGCCGGGTCGATCACCTCGTAGTGCCCTCGCTCCGGCTCGACCCATGCGCCCCCTATGAACAGCCTCACCTGGTCGGCACCGTCCTCGTGTCCCGCCCCGACCGCAGCACCTTTCCCGGCACCGCACCGGTGACCTGGTCCTCCCGTACCGTCTCCACGCCATTGACCCGCACCGAGACGATCCCGACCGCGCGCGAGTCCAGCCGCGGGCTGTCGCCCGGCAGGTCGTGCACCAGCGACGCGGGCCCGGCATCGATCCGCTCGGGATCGAACAGCACCAGATCCGCCCAGTACCCCTCGGCCACCCGGCCCCGCCCCCGCAGCCCGAACAGCCGCGCCGGATCGTCGGTGAGCATCCGCACCGCCCGCTCCAGCCCCACCAGCTTCCGCCCCCGCAGACAGTCGCCGAGGAACCGCGTCGTGTACGGCGCCCCGCACATCCGGTCCAGGTGGGCGCCCGCGTCCGAACCGCCGAGCAGGACGTCCTCGTGCTCCCACGTCTCGCGGCGCAGCGCCCACGACGCGGGATCGTTGTCCGGCGGCATGGGCCACAGCACCGTACGCAGCCGGTCCCGCGCACAGATATCGACAAGGCACGCGAACGGATCCTGCCCCCGCTCCGCCGCGATCTCCCGCACCACCCTCCCCGTCAGCCCCGCGTTCTCCGGGCTGTACGTGTCGCCGACGACATACCGCCCGAAATCCGCCAGCCGCCGGAAGACCCCGGCCTCCTTCGCCTCCGCCCGCCGCAGCATCTCCGCCCGCACCGCGGGGTCCCTGAGCCTGGCGATCCGCTCGTCCACGGGCAGCCCCAGCACATCACCCCACCCAGGGATCAGGTTCAGCGCGCAGAACGTCCCCAGCGACATGTTCATCGGCGTCAGGATCGGCATCGTCAGCGCCACGATCCGCCCGCCCGCCTTCCGCGCCCGCTCACTCGCGAGCAACTGCCGGGGCACCCGCTCGGGAACGGCCGCGTCGATGGTGAGCACGTTCCAGTTGAGCGGCCGCCCCGCGGCGACGCTCATCTCCACCAGCAGGTCGATCTCCGCGTCCGCGAACTGATCCAGGCACCCCGCCACGATGGCCTCGATCTGCGTCCCCTCGTGCTCACCGACCGCCCCGCACAGCGCCAGCAGCTCCTCGGGCCCGGCGTGCCGGGACGCCACGGGCCTGCCGTCCCCGTCCGAATGCGTGGACGACTGGGTCGTCGACAGCCCCCAGGCGCCCGCGTCCATGGCCTCGTGCAGCAGCCCCACCATCTCCCGCAGCTGCTCACCCGTGGGCCGTCCCCCCACGGCGTCCGCCCCCATCACATACCGCCGCAGGGCGCAGTGCCCCACCATGAATCCGGCGTTCACGGCGACGCGGCCCTCCAGGGCGTCCAGGTACTCGCCGAAGCCGTGCCAGCTCCAGTCGACGCCCTCCTCCAGCGCCTTGAGCGCCATCCCCTCCACCTTGGACATCATGCGCCGGGTGTAGTCGGCGTCCTCGGGACGCAGCGGAGCCAGGGTGAACCCGCAGTTCCCTCCCACCACCGTGGTGACCCCGTGGCTCATCGACGGCGTGGCGTACGGGTCCCAGAACAGCTGGGCATCGTAGTGGGTGTGCGGGTCGACGAACCCGGGCGCGAGGACCAGCCCGGTGGCGTCCTCGCTGCTCCTGGCCGCCTCGGCGACACTGCCCGGCCCGGCAACGACCGCGATGCGCCCGTCCCGCACCCCGATGTCGGCCTTGCGTGCCGGGGCGCCGGTGCCGTCGACGAGATCGGCGCCCTTGATCAGATGGTCAAGCATGACGTCCCCTTCTCGCTGCGTCGCCTTCTGCGCCCCAACCGGGAGGCGACGCGGCCGGCCGCAGCCGCACGCCCCCCGACCGGGGCCTCCACGGAGCCGGTGGCCCGGGATGCCACCGCCCCGCGTTCTGGGTGCTCCCGCGCCGAACGGGCGCAGGCCCACGTCAGGGCTCCGCCCCCACCCACCGACGGTGGCCGCACCGGCCCGAACCCGTTCGTCCGCGGACCGTTTGTGCCCACCCGTTCCGCCCTGCGGAACGAATGCCCACAAACAGCCAGTCGCCGCCCACCCCCGCCTCCGGGCCCCGGGGCGGGCAGCCCCGCGACCGTCAGCCGCTCGCCGCCTGGCGGAACCGGGACGTCCGGTGCACCGGATCCGTGTCGATCTCGGGGATCACGTGCTCCCCGATCAGCCGGATCGTCGTCATCGTGTCCTCGTACGACACCCCGATCGGCAGCCCGAACGACAGCTGGTCCGCCCCCGCCCGCTCCCAGCGCCGGCACTGCGCCAGCACTTCGTCGGGATCACCGCAGATCATCAGCTCCTCCGCGATGAGCAGCTCGATGATCTCCTCGGTGTACTCCGGCAGCAGCTCCGGCCACTCCGGTATCCCCTCCGGCCGCGGGAACGTGTCGTGGTAGCGGAACAGCAGCGACTGGAGGTAGTTCAGCCCGCCGCCCACCGCGACCTCGACCGCCTTCGCGTGGGTCTCCGCGCAGATCGCCGTGGACGTCACCATCACGTTGTCGTTCACGAACGCCCCGACCGGCTCGGCGTCCTTGACCGCCGTCTTGTACGAGTCGACGACCCATTCCATGTCGGCGACCTTCTGCACGCTGAAGCCGAGCACCCCCAGCCCCTTCCTGCCCGCCATGGCGTACGAGGAAGGCGACCCGGCCGCGTACCACATGGCAGGGTGCGCGCCCCCGTACGGCTTGGGCAGGACCTTCCGGGGCGGCAGCGACCAGTGCTTGCCCTGGAACCCGACGTACTCGTCCTGGAGCCACATCTTGGGGAACTCGGCGATCGTCTCCTCCCAGATCTCCTTGGTGTGGTTCATGTCGGTGATGCCCGGCATGAACCCGAGGATCTCGTGCGACCCGGCTCCCCGCCCGGATCCGAACTCGAAGCGTCCGCCCGACAGGTGGTCGAGCATGGCGACCTTCTCGGCGACCTTGACCGGGTGGTTCACCGGGGCGAGCGGATTGAAGATCCCGGACCCCAGGTGGATCCGTTCCGTCGCGTGCGCCAGGTACCCCAGGTACACGTCGTTGGCGGACAGGTGCGAGTACTCCTCCAGGAAGTGGTGCTCGGAGGCCCAGGCGTACTTGAACCCGGACCTGTCCGCCTGGATGACGTACTCCGTCTCCTCCATCAGCGCCTTGTGC
This sequence comes from Streptomyces sp. NPDC000229, assembly GCF_040300825.1. Lineage (NCBI taxonomy): Bacteria > Bacillati > Actinomycetota > Actinomycetes > Kitasatosporales > Streptomycetaceae > Streptomyces > Streptomyces sp. NPDC000229. The sequence goes on along the minus strand of NZ_JBEPEL010000007.1, from coordinate 29,703 downwards.
TCTGCTTCCGGGTCGGCCCGGGCCCGCTCGGCCGGCACGTATCCCTGTACGAAGAGCCCGAATTCCAAGGGGTCCACCATCCCTCTGCATCTGACGTACCGTCAGCTCACGACAGTCGACTGTTCCACCGGGCGCCCACCCCGTCAATATCTGACGATGCATCAGAAACACTCAGAAGACGTTGACCCCCGCCAGCCACCCCCCGTCGATGACGAACGGCTGCCCGGTGATGTACGCCGAGTCCGCGCAGCTCAGGAAGAGCGCCAGCGCCGCCACCTCCTCCGGCCGCCCGGCCCGCCCCAGCGGCACGAGCTTGCGGTACAGCTCGTCGAACGCGGCGGGGCCGGCGCCCTCGGGGTTGGACATGGGCGTGTCGACGGCGCCCGGGCACACGGCGTTGACCCGGATGCCCTTGCCGCCCAGTTCCACCGCCGCGACCCGGGTCAGTCCGAGGACGGCGTGCTTGGTGGCGGCGTAGGCACCCACGTACGCCATGCCGGTCAGGGCGGTGTACGACGCGGTGTTGACGATCGTGCCCCCTCCGGCGGCCTCGATCTCGGGCGCCACACTCCGTATCCCGAGGAAGCAGCCCACCTGGTTGACCCGGACGACGTGCATGAACTCGTCCAGCGGTGTGGACACGAGCTCGTTGAAGCGCAGCACGCCCGCGTTGTTGACCAGTCCGTCGATCACGCCGAAGGCACTCTTCCCCGCCTCGACGGCGGCGCCCCAGTCCTCCTCCCGCCCGACGTCCAGGTGGACGTAGAGCGCCCGGTCCTCCCCCAGTTCCTCGGCGAGCGCGCTCCCCGGCTCGTCGAGTACGTCCCCGAGGACGACCCTGGCCCCCTCCGCCACGAAGAGCCGGGCCTCCTGCTCCCCCTGCCCGCGCGCCGCGCCCGTGATGAGCACCACCCGCCCGTCCAGTTTCCCCATACCGGCCTCCCGCTCCTCAGCCCAGCAGGGGCGCGACGCCCTCCGCGAAGGCCCGCATCTGGTCCGTCAGCTCCGTGCGGCTCCGGGACCGGAACCGCACCTGTATCTGGTCCACACCCATCGCCCCGTACACCCGCAGCGACTCGGCGAGCGCGTCCGGCTTGCCGCCGAGGGTGCGCCGCCCGACGTCCCAGGCGGCGTCCCCCACGTACAGCGCCTCGGTGATCGCGCCGATCACGAGCGGTTCCGCGATCCCGGCCTCCTCGCGCAGCCGCCGCAGTTTCGCGATCTGCCCGGGCAGCCGGTCACGCGGGTCGCCCTGCGGCAGCCAGCCGTCCCCCTTGAGCGCGGCGCGCCGCAGGGCGGCGGGCGAAGACCCGCCGATCCAGACGGGTACGCGCTCCTGCACCGGGCGGGGCCGCTGCCCGAGCCCCTCGAAGGTGAACCGCTCGCCGCGGAACTCCGGGAACTCCTCCGGTCCCAGTGCCGCCCTCAGCGCGTCGACCGTCTCGTCCAGGACGTCGCCCCGCCGCTCGAAGTCGGCGCCGAGCGCCTCGAACTCCTCCCGCACATGCCCGGCGCCCACCCCGAGGATCAGGCGTCCGCCACTCAAATGATCAAGCGTGGCGTACTGCTTGGCGGTGATGAGCGGATGCCGCAGTCCGACGACCGCCACATGGCTCAGCAGGCGCACGCGCCGGGTGACCGCGGCGAGGTGGGCGAGAGTGGCGACGGGGTCGTACCAGACGGTGCTCATCGCCCCGGCGAGCCTGCGGGGTATCGCCACATGGTCGCAGGCCGCGATGTACGCGAACCCGCACCGGTCGGCGACCCCGGCGACCTCGGCCAGATCCTCCGGCCCACCGCCCGCCTCCCAGGGTTCGGCGTAGAGGGTGCTCTGCGACTGGACCGGCAGCTGCATCCCGTACGCGACCATGCCCCACTCCTTGTCTGACGTTGCGTCAGCTCGCTATGGCGCCCCCATCGTCGTGGCTGACACACCATCAGGCAAGGGCCGTGCCCTCACCCGAGCAGCGCGTACACCGTGGAGGCCCGTGCCGCCGGGTCCCCCTCCCCCTCCGCGGTCATGGTGATCTCGGCGAACGCCATCCGCCTGCCGAGCTTGGTGATCCGCGCGTCCACCAGCACGTCGGCACCGGCCACCGCCCGCATGAAGCTGGTGGACTGCTGCACCGTGGTCATGGGCACGAACGCCCCGCGCGCCGAGGACACCGCGATCACCGTGGCCGTATCGGCGGCCGCCATCAGCGCCTGCCCCGACAGCCCGCCCCCTTCCCGCGCAAGGCGCCCGTCCCACGGCAGCCGGAGCACGGCGTGCGCCTCACCCGCCTCCACCACGGACAGGCCGAGCTCCAGCACCCAGGGGGCGAAATTGTCGGCGAGGATCTTGTCGGCCTCGGCGAGCGTCAGAGTCATGCCGGGATGCTGCCGCCGCGCCCCACCGCCGAAACCCTGCCCCCCCCTTCGCCCGCGACACCGGCCCGCCCCTCACCCCAGCTCGAACCCCAGCGCCATCGCGATGACCGCCGCCTGCTCCAGGTCGATCCTGGCGCCCGCCGCTTCCACCGTCAGCGGGTCCAGCGACGACAGGTCACTGCCCCGCAGGTCCGCACCTCTCAGCTTGGCGCCGTGGAGCAGCGCGCCGGAGAGGTCACAGCGCATGAGGCTCGCGCCTCCAGGCGGGCGGCGGTCAGGTCGGCCTCCCGGAGGCGGACGCCGTCGAAGCCGGCCTTGCGCAGGTCGGCGCCCCGGAAGTGTCCATCCGGCACATCATCATCACGCGCATGAGCCGCCTCTTCCAGGTCGAAGACCCCCCGTTCGGAGCCGGTCTCCCCAGGCCGTTCCCGCGCCGCATCCAGGCAGGCCCATCGGAGTGGCCGCCCCGCCCGGAGGCCGGCCCCGTACGGCTCAGGCAGCGGCTCCCGGCCACAGCCCGTCCTCCGTCAGGCCCAGCAGCTCGATCGCGTTGCCGCGGACGATCCGCTCGACCACGTCCGGCGCCAGGTGGCCCATCTGGGCCTCGCCGACCTCGCGGGACTTCGGCCAGGTCGAGTCGGAGTGCGGGTAGTCCGTCTCGTACAGGACGTTGCCGACGCCGATGGCGTCCAGGTTCCGCAGTCCGAAGGCGTCGTCGAAGAAGCAGCCGTAGACGTGCTCGGCGAACACCTCGGAGGGCGGCCGGTGGACCTTGTCGGCGACCCCGCCCCAGCCGCGGTTCTCCTCCCACACCACGTCCGCCCGCTCCAGGATGTAGGGGATCCAGCCGATCTGCCCCTCGGCGTACATGATCCGCAGGCCGGGGAAGCGTTCCAGCTTGCCGCTCATCAGCCAGTCGGTCATCGAGAAGCAGCAGTTCGCGAAGGTGATGGTGGAGCCGACGGCCGGCGGGGCGTCCGCCGAGGTCGACGGCATCCTCGACGACGAGCCGATGTGCATGGCGATGACCGTGCCGGTCTCGTCGCACGCGGCGAGGAGGGGGTCCCAGGCGTCGGTGTGGATGGACGGCAGCCCCAGGTGCGGGGGTATCTCGGAGAAGGCGACGGCGCGTACGCCCCGGGCGGCGTTGCGGCGCACCTCGGCGGCGGCCAGTTCGGCGTCCCACAGGGGGATCAGGGTCAGCGGGACGAGGCGGCCGTGGGCCTCGGGGCCGCACCACTCCTCCACCATCCAGTCGTTGTAGGCCCGTACGCCGAGCAGGCCCAGCTCACGGTCGGAGGCCTCGGTGAAGGTCTGGCCGCAGAAGCGGGGGAAGGTGGGGAAGCACAGCGCGGACTGGACGTGGTTGGCGTCCATGTCGGCGAGGCGCTCCGGGACGCTGTACGAGCCGGGCCGCATCTGCTCGTACGTGATCACTTCGAGCCGTATCTCGTCGCGGTCGTAGCCGACGGCGGTGTCGAGACGGGTGAGGGGGCGGTGGAGGTCCTCGTACACCCACCAGTCCCCGACGGGGCCGTCGTCGCCCTTCTCCCCCATCACCGGGGCGAACTTCCCACCCAGGAAGGTCATGTCCTTCAGGGGCGCCCGGACGACGCGCGGACCGGTGTCCCGGTACTTCGAAGGGAGCCGGTCCTGCCAGACGTGCGGCGGTTCCACCGTGTGGTCGTCCACCGAGATGATCTTCGGGAAGGTCTCCATGCACAGCACCGTAGCGCCGAACTGACGACCCGTCAGGTCCTTCCGCGGCAGATCGTGTCACGACCTTGTGCAGAGCGTCACCCACTGCTGACGCAAACGCCATCGACAAGGCAGACTGTCGGGGGCGAGACCAGCGGTACGGGCAGGGGGAGCTATGGACCGTGAAGACGGGCCGCGAGTGCCGGAGCAGCGCGCCCCGCACGACGGCGCGGAGAGCGATCTGCGCTTCGGCGTGCTCGGCCCGGTACGTGCCTGGCGCGACGGCGAAGCCCTGCCGTCCGGGTCGCCGCAGCAGCGGGCCCTGCTGGCCGCGCTCCTGCTGCGCGACGGGCGCACGGCGACGGCCGCCGAGCTGATCGACGCGATCTGGGGCGACGAACCGCCCTCCCAGGCCCTCGCGGCGGTACGGACGTACGCCTCACGGCTGCGCAAGGTCCTCCCGGCTGGCGTGGTGGTCAGCCAGTCGGGCGGGTACGCGATCCGGGGCCGCGCCGACGCCCTCGACCTGAACGTCGCGCAGGAGCTGGCCGCCGAGGCGGAGAAGGCCCGGGCGGGCGGCGACCGGAACCAGGCCCGGGTGCTGATCGACAAGTCGCTGGGCCTGTGGGACGGCGAGGCCCTCGCGTCCGTCCCCGGCCCGTACGCCGAGACCCAGCGCGCCCGCCTGGAGGAGTGGCGGCTGCAACTGCTGGAGACCCGGCTGGACCTGGACCTGGAGTGCGGCCACCACGCGGAGGCGGTGTCCGAGCTGACGGCCCTGACCGCGGCGCATCCGCTGCGCGAGCGGCTGCGGGAACTGCTGATGCTGGCGTTGTACCGCAGCGGGCGGCAGGCGGAGGCGCTCGCCGTGTACGCCGACACGCGCCGGCTCCTCGCCGACGAGCTGGGCGTCGACCCGTGCCCGGAGCTGGCGCGGCTCCAGCAGCGCATCCTCCGGGCGGACGCCGAGCTGGCCTGCCCGGCTGAGGAGCCGTCCCCCGCACCCGCCGTGTCCCGCCCGGCGCAGTTGCCCGCCACGGTGCCGGACTTCACGGGGAGGGCGGCGTTCGTACGGGAGCTGATCGACCGGCTGGCCACGGCCGAGGGCTCGGTGATGGCCGTGTCGGCGCTCGCGGGCATCGGCGGGGTCGGCAAGACGACGCTCGCGGTGCACGTCGCGCACGCGGCGCGCCCGCGCTTCCCGGACGGGCAGCTGTACGTGGACCTCCAGGGCACCGGGGCGCGGGCCGCGGAGCCCGAGACGGTCCTGGGGGCCTTCCTGCGGGCGCTGGGCACCCAGGACTCGGCCATCCCCGACACCCTGGACGAGCGGGCCGCCCTGTACCGGTCGACGCTCGCCGGGCGGCGGGTGCTGGTCCTGCTGGACAACGCCCGGGACGCCGCCCAGGTGCGGCCGCTGCTGCCCGGCACGGAGGGGTGCGCCGCGCTGGTCACGAGCCGCGTCCGGATGGTCGACCTGGCCGGCGCGCACCTCGTGGACCTGGACGTGATGTCACCGGAGGAGGCGCTCCAGCTCTTCACCCGGATCGTGGGCGCCGAGCGGGTGCAGGCGGAGCGGGAGGCGGCCCTCGACGTGGTCGCCGCGTGCGGCTTCCTGCCCCTCGCCATCCGTATCGCCGCTTCCCGTCTGGCGGCGCGCCGCACCTGGACGGTCTCGGTCCTCGCGGCCAAGCTCGCCGACGAACGGCGCCGCCTGGACGAGCTCCAGGCGGGCGACCTCGCCGTCAAGGCGACCTTCGAGCTCGGCTACGGCCAGCTGGAACCGGCACAGGCCCGTGCGTTCCGCCTCCTGGGTCTCGCCGACGGCCCCGACATCTCGCTCGCCGCCGCGGCGGCCGTCCTGGACCTTCCCCTCCACGACGCCGAGGACCTCCTGGAGTCCCTGGTCGACACCTCCCTCCTGGAGTCCGCCGCCCCCGGCCGCTACCGCTACCACGACCTGGTCCGCCTCTACGCGCGTGCATGCGCCGACCGCGACGAACAGCCCCCGTCGGAACGGGAGTCGGCGCTGTCGCGGCTGCTGGACTTCTACCTGTCGACGGCGGCGCGGGTGTACGCGATCGAGCGCCCGGGGGACCGCCTGGTGGACCACTTGGAGCCCACCGCATACGAGGGTCCGGCCTTCTCCGACCGCCACCAGGCGCTGGACTGGCTGTACACGGAGGCCAACTGCCTCCTCGCGTGCGCGCGCCAGGCCGCGAACGGCTCCGGCCTGCGCCGCGCGGTGGACCTGCTGTGGGCGGCGAAGGACCTCGCGGAGTCGGGCGCGAACTCCAAGCAGTACGAGGCGGCTGCCGTGGCCGCCCGCGAGGCGGCCCGTGCCGCGGACGACGCCCGTGCCGAGGCCCGTGCCCGTACGACGCTCACCAACGTCCACCTGGTGGCGGGCCGCTACGACGAGGCCGACGAGGAGGCCCGTACGGCACGGGCCCTGGCCGTCGAGGTGGGTGACGCGACGCCGGTGTACTGGGCGGACAACGACCGGGGCATCATCGCCGCCATACGCGGCCGGCACCAGGACGCCGAGGAGCACCTGACCAAGGCGGTGGAGGGTTCCCGTGCGGACGGCAACCTCCCGGGTGCCGCGAGCGCTCTGTGCAACCTTTCCCGGTTGCACCTGCTCACCGGTCGCACCGCGACGGCCATCGAACTGGCACGGCAGGGCATCGAGATCTACGACCGCATGGATCTCGCGTTGCGGCTCGCCAACGGCCGGTACGCGCTGGGGGTCGCGCTCACCCACGCCAACCGCAACGCGGAGGCGCTGAAGGAACTGTTCGAAGCCCTGCGCATCTTCGCCAAGAACCGACAGCGGCTCTGGGAAGGCGCCACGCACTTCCGTATCGCGGAGGCGCAGCTGAAGTCCCGGCGTCCGGCCCACGCGGCCCAACATGCCGAGCAGGCGCTCGCGATGGGCTGCATCGGCGGTGACCGCATGCGCGGCAATTCGCTGACCGTCCTCGGCAAGGCGCTCGACGCCCTCGGCCAGAGCGACCGGGCTCGGGCCTGCTGGCAGGAGGCGCTGGCGCTCTACCAGGAGTCGGACGTTTCGGAGGTCACCGAGGTACGGGCCCTGCTGGCCCCGTCGGCGGCCGCCTGAGCGTGGTGACGTCGGCGTTCAGCGTTTGTTTATGCCGACCCGGCACTCTCTTACCCAACGGTCCGTCGCGTCGGGGGGCACACGGATCGTCGGGCCCCACCGCTAAGGTGAGCGCTCCTGATGCGCCCGTTCGGAGACCCTCGGGGGAGTGGCCGAGCGGGCGCATTCCGTACACGCAAGAAACAACGGGGAGATGACGATGAGCGACGCGAAGAAGAACGAAGAAATCATCACGATGGGCGACAACCACATGCCGGCCCCGCCCAAGGACGGCGCCATCGTCACCATGGGCGACAACCACATGCCCGCCCCGCCGAAGGACGGCGAGTTCACGACGATGGGCGACAACCACATGCCCGCCCCGCCCACGGGTTCCTGAGCCTCAATCCCGACGGGGCACGGTCGCGGCGGCGCGGAGGGGGAGCCGCCGCGGCCGCGACGTGCCCGGCACACGTGACAGGTGGAGACGGAATGACTCGTACCACGCGCCTGCTGGCGACCGCGGTGATCGCCACGGCCCTCGCCGCCGGCACCGCGACGACGGCGGCGGACAGCCGTGCCGACACGGCGCCGGTCCACGTCCAGGCCGTCAGCGGGGACATGACGACGTTGGGGGACAACCACCTGCCGGCCCCTCCGCGGGGCTAGGGCCTCGTGCAGGGCGCCGGACCGGCCACGGTCCGGCGCCCTAAACGGCTGTCCGGACGGGGGTCATCCCGCCGACCGCGCCCGCAGCTCCCCCTTCACCACCTTGCCGCTCGCGTTCCGCGGCAGTCCGGCCACGAACTCGACCTGCCGGGGCACCTTGTAGTTGGCCATCTCCCGCCGCGCCCAGGCGATCAGGTCGTCGGCCGTCAGGGTGGAGCCGGGGCGCCGGACCGCGTAGGCCTTGGCCACCTCGCCCAGCCGTGCGTCCGGGATGCCGATGACCGCGACGTCGACGAGCTCGGGGTGGACGGCGAGGCGCTGTTCGATCTCGGCGGGGTAGGCGTTGAAGCCGCCCACGATGAACATGTCCTTGATCCGGTCGGTGATGCGGAGGTTGCCGGCCTCGTCGAGGACGCCCACGTCGCCGGTGTGGAGCCAGCCGTCCGCGTCGAGGGCCCGCGCCGTCCCGGCCGGGTCCTCGAAGTAGCCGGTCATCACGTGGTGGCCGCGCACCAGGACCTCGCCCGTCTCGTCGACGCGGACCTCCGTACCGGGGATCGGGCGGCCCGAGGTGGTGGCGATGGTCTCCAGGGGGTCGCCCCGGCGGCACATCGTCACGATGCCGCTCGCCTCGGACAGGCCGTACGCCGTGAGGACGGTGGCCACGCCCAGCTCGCCCCGCAGCCGCTCCACCAGCCGCAACGGCACCACCGCCGCTCCCGTCACCACCAGCCGCAGGGACGACAGGTCGTGGGACGACCGTGCCGGGTGGTCCAGCAGGGACTGGAGGAGCGTGGGCGGGCCGGGCAGGACGGAGACGCGTTCGGAGGCGATGTTGGCCAGGACGGTGTCCACGCTGAAGACGGGCTGCGGCACCATCACCGCCCCACGCGTCAGGCACGCGATGATCCCGGCCTTGTAGCCGAAGGTGTGGAAGAAGGGGTTCACGATCAGGTAGCGGTCGCCTTCCGCCAGCCCCGCGAGCTCCGCCCAGGTCTCGTAGCAGCGCAGCGTCTGCGCGTGCGTGATCACCGCGCCCTTGGGGCGGCCGGTCGTCCCGGACGTGAAGATGATGTCCGAGGGACGGGTTCCGTCGAGGGACTCCGCCCGCGCGCGGACCTCGGCCGCGCTCACCCCGTCCCCGCCCGCCAGGAAGTCCTTCCACGTCCGGAAGTCCTCCGGCGCGCTGTCCGCCAGCACCACCACCTGCTCCAGGTGCGGCAGCACGATCCCGCTCCGCCGCAGGGACGCCACGTACGAGGTGCCCAGGAACGTACCGGTGATGAACAGCAGCTTGGTGCGGCTGCGTTCCAGCACGTACGCCGCCTCCGCGCCCTTGAAGCGGGTGTTCAGCGGCACCAGCACACCTCCGGCCATCACCGCGCCGAGGGCGGAGACGATCCAGTCGAGGGTGTTGGGCGCCCACACCGCGACCCGGTCCCCCGGTTCCACGCCCGCCGCCATGCACGCGGCGGCCGCCCGCTCCACGCGCTCGCCCAGCTCGGCGTAGGTGACCCGGGCACGGCCCTCCACGACCGCCTCCCGGGGCCCGTACCGCTTTGCCGCCGACCGCACCAGCCCCGGGATCGAGCCCCATTCCTGGTCGCCGCGCATCTCCCGCCTCCCCTCTAGCTGACTGACCGTCAGATTAGCGCTACCGTGGCGGCCATGACAGGTGCGCTCAAGGACGCGACGGCCATCGTCGGGATCGGGGAAACGCGCTTCGCCAAACAACTCGCCGAGACGGAGAAGACGTTGGCGTGCCGCGCCGTCATCGCCGCCCTCACCGACGCCGGGATCGCCCCGGCCGAGGTCGACGCCTTCGCCTCGTACACCATGGAGGAGACCGACGAGGTCGAGGTCGCCAAGGCCATCGGGGCCGGGGACGTCACCTTCTTCTCGAAGGTGGGGTACGGCGGCGGCGGATCGTGCGCCACCGTCGCCCACCTCGCCGCCGCCGTCGCCACCGGCCAGGCGACCGTTGGCGTCGCCTGGCGGTCACGCAAACGCGGCTCCGGTCCGAGACCCTGGACCAACACGGCCGTCCAGCTGCCCACCCCCGCCCAGTGGACCCGCCCCCACGGCCTGCTCCGCCCCGCCGACGAGATCGGCATGCTCGCCCGCCGCTACATGCACGAGTACGGCGCCACCCGCGACCACCTCTTCAACGTCGCCCTGGCCTGCCGCAACCGCGCCAACCAGAACCCCGCCGCGATCATGTACGACCGGCCGCTCACCCGTGAGATGTACATGGCCTCCCGCTGGATCAGCGAGCCGCTCTGCCTCTTCGACAACTGCCTGGAGACCGACGGCGCCCTCGCCTGTGTGATCGTGAGCGCCGAACGCGCCCGCGACTGCCGCCGCGCGCCCGTCTACGTCCACTCCGCCGCCCAGGGGCTGCCCGCGCAACACCACGGCATGGTCAACTACTGGAACGACGACCCGCTCACCGGCCCCGCCTGGACCGCCGCCCGGCACCTGTGGAAGCAGGCCGACTTCGGGCCCGAGGACGTCGACGTGGCGCAGATCTACGACGCGTTCACCCCTCTCGTCCCCCTCTCCCTGGAGGGATACGGATTCTGCGGACGCGGCGAAGGCGCCGCCTTCACCGAGGGCGGTGCCCTGGAGACCGGCGGGCGGCTGCCCATCAACACGGGCGGCGGCGGGCTCAGCGAGGCGTACGTCCACGGCTTCAACCTCATCACCGAGGGCGTGAAACAACTGCGCGGCACCAGCACCGCCCAAGTCCCGGACGCCCGCACCTGCCTGGTCACCGCGGGCGAAGGCGTCCCCACCTCCGCCCTCCTCCTCAGGAGTTGAGATGCTCGAACCCGTCGTCGACGAGGACGGCGCCCCCTTCTGGGAGTACGCCGCCCGGGGCGAGCTGCGTGTCCAGGGCTGCGCCGGCTGCGGCGAGCTGCGCTTCCCGCCCCGCCCCTGCTGCCCGCACTGCCAGTCGTTCGGCAGCGAGTGGCGCCCGATGAGCGGGCACGGCCGGATCTGGTCGTTCGTCGTGCCCCATCCGCCCCTCCTGCCCGCGTACGCCGCCCTCGCCCCGCGCTACAACGTCGCCGTCGTCGAGCTCACCGACGCCCCGCGCATCCGGCTCGTCGGCAACGTCGTCGCCTCCCCCGGTGCCCCCGTCGACTCGCTCGACCCGGCGCGGCTGCGCATCGGGGCGCCGGTCAGGGTGGTGTTCGACGACGGGCTCCCCCGCTGGGTGCTGGAGCGGTCATGAGCGTCGCCGTCGGGAGGGAAGGGGACGGCGTCGCGGTCGTCACGCTCGACCGGCCCGGCCGGCACAACGCCGTCGACCTCGCCATGGCCGGCCGGCTCACCGCCGTGTGGCGGGAGTTGCGGTACGACGAGGACGTCCGTGCCGTGGTCCTCACCGGTGCGGGCGGGAAGGCGTTCACCACCGGCATCGACCGGACGGTGGACGTGCCGCAGCCGCCGTCCCCGTACAGCATCGACGACCCGCTCCTCACCATCGGCCCCAAGGCCAACGACCTGTGGAAACCGGTGATCGCGGCCGTGGAGGGGATGGCCTGCGGCGGGGCGTTCTACCTGCTCGGCGAGTGCGAGTTCGTCGTCGCCTCGCGCGACGCGAGCTTCTTCGACCCCCATACGGCGTACGGCATGGTCAGCGCGTACGAGGCGGTCCTCATGGCGCAGCGCATGCCGTACGGGGAGGTCGCCCGGATGTCCCTGATGGGTACGGCCGAACGGGTGTCGGCGCGGCGGGCCTACGAGACGGGCCTGGTGTCCGAGCTGACGGAGCCGGGTGGCGCGGTGGCGGCGGCACGCGCGGCGGCGGGTGTCATCGCCTCGTATCCGACCGAGGCCGTGCAGGGCACGGTACGGGCGGTGTGGGCGGCCCGGGAGGCGGCCAGGGAGCGGGCGCTCGCCCAGGCCCCGCACCTGATCGCGCTCGGGAACCTGCCGCCGGAGCGGCAGGCCGCGCTGTTCGAGGGGCGGGGCCGGGGCGGGTACCGCCTCCGGTGAGGCGGCCCGGTCCGTCAGGGGGGTCGGAGCGCGGTCTTCGTCGCCCTGTCGACGACGCACTCCTTGCACTCGCTGCCGTCCCCCGTGCCGGTGTACGTCGTCGTGGCCTCGGCCACCTGGGAGGCGCCGGCCGTGACGGCCAGCCCGGTCACGTTGGCCCGCACCGTGGTCGCGCTGGAGGCGGCGTCGCCGCGGAGCTTCACGTTCAGCCCCCGTTGAACGTGTGAGTGAGCAGCGGCCGATCTTGACGGGACACGTCACCCAGCAGCGCTCGGAGGGCGCCCCGTCCGGCCGTGTGGCGCCCCTCCCCCGGGCGGCGTAGCGTCGTGATCGAGAGCCGAACCCAGGGAGGCCGACGATGGTCCGCAATGTCATCGGCTCGATCCTCGCTCTCCTCGGAGCGACGGCCGCCGTCTGGAGCCCCTTCCGTGCCTGGTACGACGGCCGTCACGGACGCGATTACCGCATCGCCGACCTTTTCGGCGGCATCACCCAGGCGAAACCGGACATCTGGGCCTCGCTTCTGCTGCCCTTCGCCTTCGCGGCGCTGGTGACGCTGGTGGGCCTGCTGTTGCGTTCCCGGGTGCTGGTCGCCGTCGCGGGGCTGGTCGTGCTGGGCTTCACCATCCTGTGGATGGTCCGCCAGGGCCAGGCCACGGGCAGCCTGAGCGTCGAGTCCGACGGCTCGGGCCTCGGCCAGGGTGTCGGACTGGCGGCGGGCGGCGGGGTGCTTCTGCTGCTGGGCGCCGTGCTGATGAGCGGGCGGAGGCATGTCGAGCACGAGCCGCACGAACCGGGAGGGCTCGGCCGGCGCCGCCGGCACGGGCGGCACGAGGAGCCCGAGCGGTACGAGGAGCCGTACGCCGAGCACGAGCCGCACGAGCGGAGAGGGCTCGGCCGGTTCCGCCGGCACGGGCGGCACGAGGAGCCCGACCGCCACGAGGAGCCGTACGCCGAGCCGTACCAGCAACCGCAGGGCGAGCCGTACGCCGAGCCCCACGGGCAGTCCTACGGCCAGCGGCCCTACGCGGACGACACCCGCACCGCCGAGTACCCCCGCTACGACGACCGCCCGGGCGACGGCCCCGGCGGACCGGGACCCGGACAGGGCGGGCGGGGCTAGCGCCCGCTGCCGCCGCCCCGCCCCGTCGCCGTGCCCTTCACCGCGTCGAGCGCGTACACGCACCGGTCCTTGCTGCACGCGTAGACGACGCCCGCACGCGCGACCAGCGAGCCGGTGATCTCGCCGCCGGTCGTGAGCTTCCAGCGCAGCTGGCCGCCGCTCGCGTCCAGCGTGTACAGCACATGGTCGGCCGATCCGAAGTGGAGCCGGCCGTCCGCGACGACCGGGGCACCGATGATCGGGCCCCCGGCCGGGAAGCGCCACTTCGGGGTGCCCGTCACCGCGTCCAGGGTGTAGACCGCGCTGCCGCTGCCCACGTGGATGTTGCCGTCGGCGACGAGCACCGGTTCGCTCGACTGGCGGGACTCGGTGGCGATGCGCCAGCGGTCCTTCCCGGTCGTGGCGTCGATGGCGTACACCGTGCCGAGGTAGTCCGCGAGGTACACCCCGCCGCCGGTGACGGCCGGGCCGGGGGCGAAGGCGGGCGGCGAGAGGAACACCGCCGGTGCCTCGAAGTGCCAGCGCACATGGCCGGACCTGATGTCGATGGACAGCACACGGGTACCGGCGGCCACGTACACATAGCCGTCCTCCGCCGGGGCGACGCGCACCGGCACGCCGCCGCAGGAGGCGGCGTCGCCGATCGGGTACGACCAGCGTTCGGTGCCGGTGCGCGCGTCCAGGGCGCGCAGCCGGGCGTCCTGCCAGACGTACACGGTGTCGTCGAACAGCGCGGGTCCGGCGTCCGGGGTCTCGAAGTCGGTCTGCGCTCCGGTGATCTCCCACAGCTTCTCGCCGTTGGAGGCCTCCCAGCCCTGGACGCCGCCGCCCCGGGTGCCGGTGACGACGGTGCCGCGGTCCACCTTGACGGAGTAGGCCCAGGCGTCGGTCCGGACCCGCCACCGCTCGCTGCCGTCGAGGGCGTCCAGCGCATACAGGTGCGGCCCGTCGGAGGCGTGGATACGGCCGCCCGCCACCGCCATCGTCCAGGCCACGTCCCGGGTCTTGAACTGGCGGCGGCCCGTGCCGACGTCGAGCGCGTGCACCTCGAAGGACGTGACGTAGAGCAGGTCGCCCGAGACGACCGGGGTGCCCCACACGTCGTTGGACATCCGGAACCGCCACGGCCGCCAGTGCCCGGGGCCCGCGGGCTCCTGGGCGGCGGAGGGCACGGCGACGGGCGGGCCGGTGGGCGGCGCGGGAGGCGCCGGGTGCGCCGGACCGGCCGCGGGTGCGGAGGCGGCCGGGTCTGCGCCGTTCGGGCCGGCGGCGGGGCGGCGGATCCAGCCGGTGGTCGGGCCGGCGTCCACCGCGAACGCGGCGCGCGTGTCGGCGACGCGGGGCCCCGGGCCGATCGGCAGGGGGGCGCCCGGCAGCCGTACGGGAGCGGCGGGCGCCGCCTGTCCGGTACGCGGGTCACCGCGCCGGGGGGCGGCGTCCCAGTCGCGGCCGTGGTCCCGGGCGGGCGGGGGCGCGGAAGGCGGGGCGGGCGGCGGCGCCGCCGGGGGCGGGGCGCTGGGGCGCCCGCCCCGGCGGGTCTCGATCATCGCGGTCGCCCGGGTGGGCAGCCATGCCGACGCCGTACCGCTGTCGTCGCTGCCGGAGAACAGGTGCGGCGCCAGCTGCGCCTGGAGGTCGGCGGGCGAGGGCCGCAGCGCCGCCTCCATCTGCATGCACGACTCGATCAGGGGTCGCAGCTCGTCGGGCAGCCCTTCCAGGTCCGGGCCCTCGCGCAGCAGCATGAAGACGGTCTCCACCGGGTTCGCCCCGTGGAAGGGGGCGTGCCCGGTCGCGGCGAAGACCAGGGTGGAGCCGAGCGAGAAGACGTCGCTGGCGCCGGTCACGCTGCGCGAGTCCTTCGCCTGCTCGGGTGACATGTAGGCGGGCGTACCCACGGCGACGTTGGTCATCGTCAGCCGGGTGTTGGAGACGCCGGACGCGATGCCGAAGTCGATCACGCGCGGCCCGTCCTCCACGACGAGCACGTTCGACGGCTTCAGGTCGCGGTGGACCAGTCCGGCGCCGTGGATGGACTGGAGGGCTTCGGCGATGCCGGCGGCCAGCCAGCGCACCGCCTGGACCGGCAGCGGCCCGCATTCGTTCACTATCTCTTCGAGCGAGGGCGCGGGTACGTACGCGGTCGCCAGCCACGGCACCGCCGCCCGCGGATCGGCGTCCACCACGGCCGCCGTGTAGAAGCCGGACACCGCCCGTGCGGCCTCCACCTCGCGCGTGAAGCGGACGCGGAACAGCTGGTCCTCGGCGAGTTCGGTCCGTACCGTCTTGATCGCCACGCGCCGCCCCGACGCCGATCGTGCGAGATAGACCAGGCCCATGCCTCCGGCACCGAGCCGGCCCAGCACCTCGAAGGGGCCGATCCGTCTCGGGTCGTGCTGCGTGAGCTGCTCCACTTGCCTGCCACCTCCCCGTCAGGGCCATGAGATTACGGCCCCATGCCCCCTGATTGTTCCTGTCCGGGGCGGTGGTTGCGAACCCGGGGGCGGATCGGGGTGTCTCACCCCGATCCGGACACCCTGACGGGGCTTCTCAGGCGGCCTTCGGCTCCGCCAGCACGGCGAAGACGGCGCCCTGGTTGTCGGCGATCAGGGCGATCCTGCCGTACGGGGTGTCGAACGGTTCCTCGGTGACCCGGCCGCCGAGGCGGGTGGCGTGGGCGGCCGTGTCGTCGCAGTCCTCGACCGCGAAGTAGACGAGGAAGTGGGCGGGCATCTCGGCGGGGAAGGCGTCGGTGATCACGCTGCGGCCGCCGATGGCCGTCTCGTCACTGGCCTGCGTACCGGCGGGTGACCAGACCCGGAAGTCGATCGAGGCGTCGTCGAGGTCGCGCACCTGGAAGCCGAAGACGGTCTCGTAGAAGGCGTCGACGGCGTCCTTCTCCCTCGTATAGACCTCGGTCCAGCAGAAGGAACCCGGTTCGCCCTGTGTGTCGAAGCCGGAGTGCTCGCCGGCCTCCCACAGCCCGAAGACGGCACCGCCCGGGTCCACGGCCTGGGCCATGGTCCCGAAGGAGCCGATCGGCATGGGGTCCATCACCATCTGGCCGCCCGCCTCCCGGATCCTTCGGGTGGTGGCGACGGCGTCGGGGGTGGCGAAGTAGACGCCCCAGACGGTGGGCATGCGGCCGTCCCGCTTGGGCGCGAGACCGGCGACGCGCTTTCCCTCGCTGAAGGCGTTGGTGTAGTTGCCGTACGCCTCGCCGCCCTCGTCGAACGTCCAGCCGAAGAGCTCACCGTAGAACCGCTTGCCGGCTTCGAGGTCGGGGAGCATCGCATCCGCCCAGCACGGCGTGCCCTCTGTGAATGCGGCCATGGACCTGTTCCCTTTCCGTGCATGGGCGGGGCGTGTGGTGCCCGTCACCGTCACGCTAAGGGCGCCGGGCGTTCGCCGCAGGGAAAGAAATCGCACATGTGCGCAATTATCGGGATACGGACCTGATCCTGGCCCGCATCCGCTTGGGTTGTCCACCAAAGTTTTCCACAGGCTGTTAATAAGCCTATCGGGGTGGGACGCGGTGCCGTGGTGTCCGGAAGTCGGCCGAAAAGCGCGGTTCGGACTCGAGGGGCCGGTGGGGGCGAGGCCATCCGGGCACCCGTGCTCATCCCAGTACAGACCCGGTACGGAGCCCGTCACGAAGCCTTCGGCAGACGCCCGTCACCCCATTTGCAGTCGGCCGAATCGCGCCCCGATCACCCCTCGGTAAGCTGACGGCATGACAGGACAAGTACGCACCGTCGACGGCCGCGTGGCCGGTCGACGCGGACAGGCGACGCGGCAGAAGCTGCTCGACTGCCTCAGCGAGATGCTCAGCTCCTCGCCGTACCGGGACGTCAAAGTCATCGACGTGGCCCGGAAGGCGGGCACTTCCCCGGCGACGTTCTACCAGTACTTCCCGGACGTCGAGGGCGCGGTCCTCGAGATCGCGGAAGAAATGGCCAAGGAGGGCGCCGGATTGACCGAACTCGTCTCCGGCCGCACCTGGGTCGGCAAGGCGGCCTGGCAGACCGCGGAGGAACTGGTCGAGGGTTTCCTCGACTTCTGGCGCAGGAACGACGCCATTCTCCGCGTGGTCGACCTGGGCGCCGCGGAGGGCGACAAGCGGTTCTACAAGATCCGCATGAAGATCCTGAACTCCGTCACCAACTCCCTTACGGACGCGGTCAAGGAGCTCCAGTCCAAGAACAAGGTCGACAAGGACGTCAACCCGGCGGCGATGGCGGGCTCCCTGGTCGCGATGCTGGCGGCGGTCGCCTCGCACCAGAAGGGCTTTCAGACCTGGGGCGTCAAACAGGCCGAACTCAAGCCGAATCTTGCGCTGTTGGTCCACCTCGGCATCACGGGCAAGAAGCCGACGAAGTAACACCTCACCCTGTACGTCCTGTCACGCCGACGGCGGTCCGCTTCCGACCGCCGTCGGCGTTCCCATGCATGAGGCCGGCCAGCAGCCGTTCGGCCAGCCACCGCGCCTCGGCGGTGTCGGCTCCGGTGACGACGAGGGAACCGTGGCGGGCGAGGTTGGAGGTGACGGGGGCGCCCGCGGTGAGGGTGGTGGCCAGCGAGCCGGCCATGACCCGGGGGTGGGCGAGGACCTCCTCCCACCCGTGGGGCCGGGAGACACCCGGTGGCAGGGAGAAGAACTGCGAAACCGCGCCCCGAGAAGGCGACTTGGGCAGCTGGACGGGCCGGCCCAGCAGGTCGTCCAGCCACGTCCCGTACAGCTCGAAGCCGGGGTTGCACCATTCGAGCATGGCGTGGATCCAGTCGCCGCCCTGACGGGCGTGGAACTCCCCCAGGACGACGCCCCGCTCGGTGGTCCAGCACTCCACGTGGAAGGGGCCCGTGGTGATCCCGAGGGCGAGGAGGGCGGCCCGGGTCTCCAGGACGATGTCGCCCTCGTCGCGGGCGGTGAGCGGTGCGGGCATCGCGTGTCCCGCCTCGACGAAGGTGCCGTCGAAGAGCTGCTTGGCGGTGACGGCGAGGATGTGCGGCGTACCTCCGGCGATCAGGCCTTCGACGCTGTACTCACGGCCGTGGACGAATTCCTCCGCCAGGACCAGCCCCTCGGCGTCCCTGGCGGCCCGGTAGGCGGGGCCGGCGTCCTCGGCGCGGTCGACGCGGGAGACCCCCTGGCTGTTGGAGCCGGTACGCGGCTTGACGACGACGGGGCCGTCGCATTCGGCGAGGAACGCGAGGATCTCCTCCGGACCGGCGCACAGCCGCAGGGCCGGCTGGAGGAAGCCGCAGTCGGCGAGATAGCTCCGGGCGGCGTCCTTGACCCGGATGCGGCGCACGGCGTCGGGGGAGTTGCCGGGCAGGCCGAGCGCCTGGGCGACGGCGGCGACGGCCGGGCCCGCGCTCTCCCGGTAGCCGACGACGGCGTCGACCGTATGGGTGCGCGCGTGCTCGACGGCCCAGGCGCGGCAGGCGGCGGGGTCGGCGAAGTCGAGTACGTGGGTCTCGGCGGCCCGCGCTGCCAGGTCGGGGGCGGCCGCGAGGTTCTCGGCGGTGTCCGTGAGCACGATCCGGGCGCCCCGGTCCGTGAACTGGTTCATGGCGCGTTCGCAGATGTCTCGCACGAAGCCGGTGGCGGGGGCGGCGGCACCGCCGAGGACCAGGACGTTGGTCATGGGTTCGCTTTCAGGGGCTGGTCGTGGACAGGGACGAGGGGCGGTACGGGGCGAGGGCGGGCGGCGGCCCGGTTCTCGGCGCGGGCGCAGTAGCCGGCCAGGAGCATGAAGGCGCACACGACGGCGAGGCGCCACGGGTCGAAGGTGTCCCCGAAGGCGACCTGCCCCGCGTAGGCGAGTCCCGGCAGGGTGGTCAGCAGGACCATGGCGATCGCGGGCCGGGTGCGTTGCAGTCCGACCTGGAGCAGGTAGAGCGGAACGGTGACTCCGGCGATCGCGGCCAGCGCCGTGGCGGGCAGCGAGAGTCCACCGTCGGCCGCGCCGTCCGTGCGGAGCAGCAACAACAGCCCCGCGACCGCGTAGGTGAGGTGGAAGCGGTGGGCGGTCACCCAGGCCGGCGGGGCGCCCACGTCGGCGAGGCGGCTGGAGAGCTGGGCGATGTAGGCGGCGCTGAATCCGGCGAGGAGGACCAGCACCAGGCCCGGGAGGACCGCGAGGCCGGCCGTCTCGGCACCGTCGTGGGTCAGGGCGGCGACCACGAGGGAGGCGGCGAGGAGCACGGCGGCCCGGGCCCATCCCGCCGCGGACGTACGGTGCCGGGGGCCCAGCAGGGCGACGGCGAGGGGCCCCACACCGGCCATGACGCTGTTGGCGAGGACGGCCGGCACCCAGGCGAGCGAGACGTAGAAGCCGAGGAAGGTGACCGCGGTCGCCACGTTCATGGTGAGGACCAGCCGCAGGGCCGCGGACCGGTGGGCCGCCGCGGGCGCGACCGCGCCCCCGCCGACGGCGCGCCGCGCCAGCAGGGCCCCGTTGAACAGGAGACTGGTCGCGGCGAAGGCCCCGCACGAGAACATCAGGCTGTCGCCCACGTCGACCCGGCCGGTGAGATACCCCTCGGTACCGGCCTGGAGCAGCAGTGAGGCGACGATCAGAGCGATGGGCATGTCATTCCTCGGGGCCGAGGCGGTAGAACAGGCCGGCGTCCTCCATGTCGTGGACGACATCGAGGGAGTTCCGCAGGAGTTCCTCGTCCTCGTGGACGAGGAAGGCGATGCCGCAGGCGCCGGTGGTGAGGTGGCGGTCCTTGAGCGGTTCGCCGACGGCCGGCAGGCGGTCGACACTGTGGAAGCCGGGCAGGCGGCGCAGGGTGCGCACCCCGTCGGCGGACAGCAGCACACCGGGGCGGTGGGGGCGCAGGAAGATCTTCGCGACGGCTCGCGCGGCACCGTAGGGGGCATCGAAGCGGCGGGCGAAGTCGTCGGGTCGGAGGAACCGTTCCGCGACCAGGTGCTGGTGGCTGTAGCCGAAGGCGGCGTGGTACGGGTCGGGGGCGAGTGACGGCCCCATGATGCGGGAGTTGACCTCGACGAGGCGGGGGCCGCCCGGGGTCAGCATCACCTCGGTGTGGGCGGCGCCCTCCCGTATGCCGAGCGCGTCCAGACAGCGGAAGACGTAGTCCGCCATCTCCGCCTCGGCGGGCGTGAGGACGGACCGGGAGACGATGTGGCGCAGTACGGGCGCGCCCTCGGTGTGGTCGATGCGCTCGGCGTAGACCTCGGTGAGGAGATGACGGCCGGCCATGCTGACGGTGTTGACGATGTACTGGGTGCCGGTGAGGAATTCCTGTACGAGCACCTGCTCGTTGGTCCCGCCCATGAGGTTCGTCCGGTGGACGGTCGCGCGGTAGGCCTCGACCGCCTCCTCCGGGGTGTGGCAGATGGTGCAGCCGTCGCTGCCGGCGCTGTCCCGTGGCTTGACCATGACGGGGTAGTCGTGGAGCTCGGACAGGGCCTGGCGCAGCTCCTGCTCGGTGGCGACGGAGCGGGTGCGGGCGGCGGGCAGTGCGGCCGCTTCGAGGGCCTGGACCATGAGCTGCTTGTCGCGGCGCGCGGCGGCCTGTTCGGGGGCGTGGTGGTCCAGTCCGAGCTCGTGTGCGAGGGCGTCGGCCAGGAGGACTCCGTACTCGCTGGCGGCGATGACGGCCGTCGGCTTGAGCTCGCGCAGGGCGGCCAGTGTGGTCTCGGTGCCGTGGTGCGTCATGGTGCGCGGTGAGGTGGTGTCCGCGTCGCGGGCGGCGGCCAGGTGGGGCTCGTAGAGGCTGACGAAGTCCGCGCCTTCCTCGCGGAACGCCTCGGCGAGGCGGGTTCCGGTGGAGACCGGGTTGACCAGGACCAGCATGGGTGGGGGCTCCTCGGCGGGTGGGGTGACGGGTGTGCGGCGGGGGTTCAGGGACGGACGAGCTGGGCGCCCACCTCCCGGGCGTGGAAGGCTGCGGTTCGGAGGTAGTTGACGATGGGGGTGCGCCGGTGGGCGGCGGCGCCGATGGCCCAGACGCGTTCGCCGGGGACGGACGGGTCCGGCGTGACGCGCAGGTCCTCGGTGATGTGGGCGTCGGTCCCGCCGGAGCCGTCCAGGTGGAGCGTCCCGTCGGCGCCCCAGGTCAGCCGGGGCGCGTGGTAGCCGGTGGCGCAGACGACCCGGTCGACGTGCTCCTCACGGCCGCCGGGCCACCGTACGAGCCAGCCGCCGTCCGGGCGGGGCCGGACCTGCTGGGGCATGGCGTCGGCGATGTGGAGGGCGCCGGTTGCCTGGTGCGCGGCCAGCCGGCGGGCGTTGACGGCCGGGATGGCGGAGATGTACCGGGTGATCGGTTCCCGGAACCGGCCGAGGACGTCGGCGCGCGTCTGCGGGGACCACGGAGCGGCCCACTCGTTGATGGTGTCGATGGTTTCGGCGATGACGTCCTGCCATGCGGCGGCGCCGGTGGTGGCCAGGTGCAGCTCCTCGGCCAGCCGGGCGGCCGGCGTGGAGGCGGTGCTGGTCTGGCGCCCGAGGCCGCGCCGGGGGGCGTGCCGGGACAGCGCGCTCACCAGGATCCTGGTGATCTGGGTGTCCAGGTGCGGTGAGCGGGGGTCGAGGGCCAGCCAGCGGTCGGTCTCCAGCAGCGCCTTGTCGGGCCGGCACAGCCGGGTGCGTACGGCGGGAAGGGCGCCGGACGGGGACGTCATGACGACGCGGCGGCCCGAGTCCCCGGTGAGCAGCACGAGGGCGGCGTCGATGGCGGACAGTTTGGTCCCGTACAGCAGCACCGTCGCGTCGGCGGGCAGTTCGCGCAGTCGGCGGATCGGGTAGGGGCTGGTCAGCAGCTCGGGGTGGGCGCGGTGGGGCCGCAGCTGGTCGGGGAGGCGGGGCCGGTCGAGGCCGAGGCAGACCAGGACGTCGCTGCCGGTCACCTCCCGGCCGTCGTCGAGCCGGACGGTGTAGCGGCCCCCGTCGCGGCGGACGGTACGGGCCCGGGCGGTGAGGTGGTGCGTCGTGGTGCCGCGCTCGTGGGCGGCGGCCCGGGCCTGACGGTAGCGCTCGCGGCAGTACTGGCCGACGAGGTAGCGGGGCACGAAGTCGTCACGGCCCGTCGGCCAGCCGCGCGCGGTGAGGTACGTCAGCAGGCCGGACGTGCCCTCGGGGTCGAGCGAGGTGACGTCCACGGAGGTGTTGCACAGCAGCTCCGGGTCGGTGGTGCCGAAGGCACCGCCGAGGCCGATCGGATGCGGGGCCACGAAGGTGACGGAGGAGATGCCGGGCCCCGCGGGGACACGGGTGTAGGCGCTGACGGCGTTGGCGCCTCCGCCGATGATGATGACGTCCTTGCCCACCGGTCCTGGCCTCCTGGCTCGTCGGGTGGTGAGAGAAAATCGATGGGGGTCAGAGGGGGTCCACGCCGAGGTGCGACAGGCCGTAGGTGTACCCGTCGACGAGGGCTTCCCAGGAGGCGGCGAGGATGTTGGAGCCGACACCGATGGTGGTCCACTCGTGGCCGTCGCCGCGGAGGGCGGTGGTGACGCGTGCGGTCGATCCGCTGCCCCCTGAGCCGCTGAGGAGCCGCACCCGGTAGTTGGCCATCTCGATGTCCGCGAGCGGCGGGTAGATCTGTTCGACCGCCGCGCGAAGGGCCCGGTCGAGGGCGTTGACCGCGCCGTTGCCCTCGGCGGTCGAGAGGATCCGTTCGCCCTTGGCCACGAGGCGGACGGTCGCCTCGTTGGCGTGGCTGCCGTCGGCGCGGTTCTCGGCGATGGTGCGCCACGACTCGATACGGAAGTACTCCAGCGGCCGGCCGTCGATCTCCTCGCGCAGCAGCAGTTCGAAGGAGGCGTCGGCCGACTCGTAGGTGTACCCCTTCAGCTCCCGCTCCTTGACGCGCTCGACGACCCGGCCGACCAGCTCGCGGTCGCCGCCCAGGTCGAATCCGAGCTCCTTGCCCTTGAGCTCGACGGAGGCGCGGCCGGCCATGTCGGAGACGAGCATCCGCATGGTGTTGCCCACGCGCTCGGGGTCGATGTGCTGGTACAGGTCGGGGTCGACCTTGATGGCGGAGGCGTGCAGGCCCGCCTTGTGGGCGAAGGCGGAGACACCGACGTACGGCTGGTGGGTGGAGGGGGTCAGGTTGACCACCTCGGCGATGGCGTGCGAGACCTGCGTCATACGGGCGAGGCCACCCGGAGGCAAAACGTTTTTTCCGTACTTCAGCTCCAGCGCGGCGACCACCGGGAAGAGGTTGGCGTTGCCCACGCGCTCGCCGTAACCGTTCGCCGTGCACTGCACGTGCGTGGCACCCGCCTCGACGGCGGCGAGGGTGTTGGCGACGGCGCAGCCGGAGTCGTCCTGGGCGTGCATGCCGAGGCGGGCGCCGGTGTCGGCGAGGACGGCGGAGACCACTTCCTGGACGCGGGCCGGCAGCATGCCGCCGTTGGTGTCGCACAGGACGACCACCTCGGCGCCCGCCTCGTGGGCGGTCCGCACGACGGACTCGGCGTACTCCGGGTTGGCCCGGTACCCGTCGAAGAAGTGCTCACAGTCCACGAAGACCCGGCGGCCCTCCTGACGCAGGTACGCGACGGTGTCCGCGACCATCGCGAGGTTCTCGTCCAGGGTCGTCCGCAGGGCCAGCTCGACATGCCGGTCGTGCGCCTTGGCCACCAGCGTGATCACCGGGGCGCCGGAGTCGAGGAGCGCCTTGACCTGTAGGTCCTCGGCGGCGGTGGCGCCGGCCCGGCGGGTGGCGCCGAAGGCGACGAGCTGCGCGTGCTGGAACCGGATCTCCTCCCGGGCCCGCGCGAAGAACTCGGTGTCACGCGGGTTGGCGCCGGGCCAGCCGCCCTCGACGAAACCCACGCCGAAACCGTCGAGGAGCCGGGCGATGGTCAGCTTGTCGTCGACGGACAAGCTGATGCCCTCCCGCTGGGCGCCGTCGCGCAGCGTCGTGTCGAAGACGTGGAAGTCGTCGGCCGGGGTCCCCCCGGCGACGGGCGCCGCAGCCGGGGAAGGGGTGTTGAGCCACTCGTCGTCCGCCATGGGCCCCCCGTCGTGGTGTGCCATGTGATCTCCTTCCTCGCGTTCTCCGTGGTGGCCGTGCTCGTCGTGCGCTTCCTGCTCTGCGCGTCCTGGTGCTCTGCGCGTCCCTGGTGCTCTGCGCGTTCCTCGCGTTCACGTTCTTCGCGTTTACGTTTTTCGCGTTCGCGTTCCTCGCGTTCGCGTTCCTCGGAGCGGACCGCGCCGGCCGCGCCGCTGGGGGCGCGGCCGGCGCATCACTTCAGAGCTGCTGCCAGGCCGCGGCCAGCCGCTCCTCCGCGTACCGGCTGGGCACGCCCGCCACGATCCGCGCCAGCACCTCGTAGATCACGACGCTGCCCTCGGCCACCGACTCGGCCTTGGCGAGGGTCTTCTGCAGCCGGTAGAGCTGGGTGAACGCCTGCTTGGTGTCCTGGCGCCGGAGGAGCCCCTTGATCTGGGCCGCCGCCTTCGCGGTGGCCGGGTCGGCGTCGCCGTCCGAGGGCACCACGCCGGCGATGCGCTCATGGGCGTCCAGGAACCGCTGCGCCGCCTCCAGTTGCGGCGCCTTGACCGCGAGGGACTCCGTGACGCCCGCCGCGGTCAGCAGCGCCAGGCCGAGCACCGGGGCGTCCACCCCGTCGGTGGCGCCGGTGACCGGGCCCACCATGGTGACCTCGGGGGCGTGCTCGTGGACCGGTCCGAGGCCGGGCTCCGCGAGCATCAGGCGCAGGGCCAGCAGGTCGGTCTCGACGGTCGTGGACGCGGCGACCACGGCGAGCGAGGCCTGCCGCACCCGCGGGTCGGCGGCGGCCAGCGCCGGTGACACCGACAGCCGGACCGGGGTGCCGGTGTCCTGGCCGTCGCCCGCCGCGGTACGCCGCTCCGGCTGCCATCCGAGCTTGGCCGGGCCGTCCTCGCCGAACGTGGCCACGGGGAACGAGCCGGCACCGATGTCGGTGTGCTCCACGGCCAGGCCCCGCTCGGACAGGATCCGGAAGTACGCGGCGCGCGCCTCGGCGAAGTCCAGGCCGTCGGTGGTACCGGTGCGGATGGCCCGGCCGGTCTTGACGACCGGCGGGTTCAGCCAGTTCGCGGGGGCCTCGTCGTAGTCCTGGGGCGCGAGGGCGAAGCGGATCGGCAGGCCGACGGACCGCCCGAAGGCGAGGTCGACGGCGTCATGGCCGGGGTTGACCAGGACCGCCCCCGTGCCGAACTCGGGCTTGACCCAGTCGGCCACCCAGATGGGCAGCAGATCGCCGGTCAGCGGGTGGCGGCAGTACCGGCCGGTGAACGCGGCGTCGCGGCCGGAGGGGAGGCCGTCGCTGAGGGGGTGGCCCGGGTGGACGGCGACGGCGCAGGCGGCGGGGCTGGGCGACCAGTCGGTGATGAAGACCTGGAGCGGCCCGGTGGTGTCCGCGGCGGGCTTCTCCAGGGGGAAGGTGAAAAGGGCCCCGGGGGTGCGGCGCAACGTCTTGCGCTGGCGGGAGGCCGGCGACTGCGGCCAGTTGCCGTCCTCCTCGGCCCCGACCCGCCCGCGGGCCGCTTGCGTCGGTACGTAGCGGACGGCTTCGTCGGCGTTCCGGGGGTCACCGACCACGCCGGCCGCGGCGGCCAGGGCCCCCAGGGCCTCGGCGGGGTCGCCCGGTCCGTACATGACGTCGCTGGTGCCACCGTCGTAGGTGGCGAGCCTGCTGATGAAGGCAGCGTGGCTGCGGCAGCGCTGTGCGACCGCCGGCGCTTGCGACTCTCCGAGGGACAGAACGATGTGATTCACGCGTACCTCCATGGTGCTCTTGCGTTTCTCCCGTAGTTAACGCCCGCCTGGCCGCGCGGGACATGGTGGGCCGTCAACCAGGGCTCTGCGCCGCGTAGTCGGACCGTTCCGGTCCGACCGCGACAGGCTGCGCGTCCGCTGCCGTGGGCGCGGGACGGTGTTCCGGGGGGCCCTCGACGACCAACTGCCCGACGCCGAGCCGACGCAGCAGCGGTGCCGCCATGAAGGTGGTGATCAGAGCCATCAGGACCATGGCGGTGAAGAGGGTCTCGGTGATGACGCCGAGTTGCAGACCCACGGTGAGGATGACGATCTCCGTGAGTCCCCGGGTGTTCATCAGCACACCGATGACGGTGGAGTCCCTCCACGACTCGCCGGTGAGCCGGGCGGTGACCGTGGCGCCGCCCAGCTTGCCGGCGATGGCGACCGCGGTCAGCAGGGCCGTGATGCCCCAGAAGTACCAG
The DNA here is from genome assembly GCF_040300825.1 of Streptomyces sp. NPDC000229. Classification (NCBI taxonomy): domain Bacteria; kingdom Bacillati; phylum Actinomycetota; class Actinomycetes; order Kitasatosporales; family Streptomycetaceae; genus Streptomyces; species Streptomyces sp. NPDC000229. The sequence continues at coordinate 3,524 of NZ_JBEPEL010000007.1, read as the reverse complement.
GAGTTCAGGGCGTCGATGCGGGTGGTGACGCCCACGGTCATGAAGAACACGGGCAGCAGCAGCTGGGAGACCACCGCGTCGAGCCGGTGATGGACCTCGGTACGCCACGCCTGCCGGCGCGGCATGATCACCCCGGCGAGGAAGCCGCCGAAGATCGCGTGGATTCCGATGAGCTCGGTGATCCAGGCGCTCATCAGCACGATGGACAGCACCGCCCACAGCGGCGGGCGCCGGTCGGCGAGCAGCGGCCGGACGACGAAGAGCATGAGGCAGACGTAGGCGATGGCCAGGGTCAGCGTCAGCAGCGCCTGAAGGACACCGGCCGAGCCGACGACCGCGACGACCACGGCGAGCAGGCACCACGCGGTGACGTCGTCGACCGCGGCGCAGGCGATGGTGAGCACCCCGATACGGGTGCGGTGCAGGCCCGTCTCCAGCAGCAGCCTGGCCAGTACGGGGAAGGCGGTGATGGACATGGCGGCGCCGAGGAACAGGGCGAAGCCCAGTACCCCTCCCCCGCCGCCGTCGCCGCCCATCCGGGGATACAGCCACAGGGCCGTCCCGGCACCGAGCAGCAGGGGCAGCAGCACCGACACCTGGCTGATGGCGACCGCCTTGCGGCCCTGTCCGCGCAGGGCGGACCACTCGATCTCCAGACCGAGCAGGAACATGAACAGGACGAGGCCCAGCTGGGCCAGTACGTTCATCGCCCCGAGGACCTGGGAGGGGAAGACGTACGCGTGGGCCTGCGGCCACAGCAGTCCCAGGAGGCTTGGACCGAGGGCGATGCCGGCGACGATCTCGCCGAGCACCCGCGGCTGCCCCATGCGCGCGGCGAGCCGTCCCGCCAGCTGCGCGGCGACGACGATGAGGCACAGGGCGGGCAGCGCGTGGAGGATCACCTCCCCGCTCGTCATGGGCGCGCTCATGAGACGGACACCGCCTCGCAGGGCACCGTCTCGTCCGTGACGGCGCGCATGAACCCGGCCATCGCGGGCACGGCCTCCGTGTCGGTGAACAGCCCGTAGTGGCCGCCGCTGTGCTCGACCGTGAGGCGGGCTCCGGTGACCAGTTCGGCCGCGCGGGCGGAGTTGCGGTACGAGACCATGCGGTCGTCGGTGCGGGCGGTGAGCAGGACGGGGCAGGTGATCCGCGACCAGGCGGCGAGGGGGTCGTAATCGCAGGCGGAGCGGATGGCGTGGGCGTAGCGGACCAGGTCCATGGTGGTGCCGCGGTAGGGCAGGGTGAGCTGTTCGACCAGCTCGGTGCTGCTGCCCAGCAGACCCATGACCTGCGCTTCGTTGCCGCGGGGCCGGGTCAGTTCGTGGTAGCGCTCCCCCGCGGCCGGGTCGGCGACGATCTCGCCGCACATCTCGAACATGGCGTTGCCCATGGGCCCGCCGGGTACCCCGTTGAACAGGTACGCGCCGTCCACGGAGGTCAGGGACAGGGCCGGGCCGTCGTCGAGCCCGGCCATGGCGAGGGCGACGGAGGCGCCGGTGCACCAGCCGGCGAGGTGGGCGGCCGTCACGCCCAGGTGGTCGAGGACGGCCAGCCCGTCCGCGACGTGGTCGGCGAGCCGGGAGTCGTCGGGGCGGCGGCCGGGGCCGGGACTGCCGCGCAGTTCCCAGGTGACGAAGTCGAGGCCCTCGGCGGCGAACTGCCGGGCCATGTCGTCGAGGAGTTCGATGGGCATGCCCACCGCGTTGACGAAGAGGACGGTCTCGGCGGTGGCGGCGGTGGCGCGGTGCGGGAGCGGCTCACCCCGCAGGATTCTCAGCCGCAGGCCGTCCCGCTCGACGCTCTCATGAAGCACTGCGCAACTCCCGGAGTGCTTCGGCGATCCTGACGATGCCCTCGCCGATGACGGATTCGTCCGCGCTCAGGCTGATACGGAAGCACTGCTTCCCGTGGTTGGCCAGGCGGGCGGTGTAGAGGGGGTCCACGAAGAAGTGGCGGCCGGGCACGATGAAGACGCGCTTGGTCTTCAGCTGCCGGTACAGCGCCATGTCGTCGAACCAGGCGTGGTTGATCCACAGCCAGCAGAACATGCCGCCCTCGCTGCTGTGCAGCCGCCAGTCCATGTCGTCGGGGAGCAGTTCGGTCAGCAGCTTCTCCGCCGTCTGGCGTCGGTCGCGGTAGAAGGGGCTGATCACTTCGGTGGCCATGTCCTGGAGCCGGCCCGTGGTGAGGGCGCGGGCGGCGACGTTCTGGGCGAGTTGCGGGGCGTGCAGCGCCGAGTTGGCCAGGAAGGACACCATCGCGTTGATGTGGTGGGCGGGGCCGATGGCGAAGCCGATGCGCTCCCCGGGCAGGCCGGCCTTGGACAGCGTGAAGCAGTTGATGACGTGTTCGTCCCAGGCCGGGGCGGTGGCCGTCGCGGCGATCTGGGGGAAGGGCGCCCCATACGCGTGGTCGATGATCAGGGGGACGTCGCGCCGGCGGGCGACGCCGATGAGACGGTCGAGTTCGGCGCTGTCGATGCTCCGCCCGGTGGGGTTGCTGGGGCTGGAGAGCAGCATCATGCCGATGCCGTTGCGCTGCTGAAGGGCGTCGAAGTCGAAGGCGTAGCGGAAGGACCGGTCCTCGCCCTGCTCGATTCTGGGCGGGACGCCGGAGATGCCCCCGGAGTGCATGCACAGGCCCTGGTAGCCGGTGTAGTCGGGGGTCATGGGCAGGACGATCTGCTGTGTTCCGTCCACGGCGGGTCCGGTGAACAGGGCCGCGGCGATGAAGCACAGCATCTGGCTGCCGGGGCCGATGACGACGTTCTCCGCGGTGATGCCCCACCCGTAGCGGGTGTTGAATTCCGCGACGATCGCGTCGACCAGTGCCGGGGCGCCGCGCGAGGGGCCGTAGAGGCAACTCGCGGTGGTGAAGTCGTCGGCCAGGGACTCGGCCGTCAACTGCTGCCAGGTGGCCTGTACTTCGCTGATGAGCGCCGGGTTGCCGATGCTGAGGTTGAGCCAGCCGGACGCGCCGCCGGTGTCGGACGTCGTGGTGGCGATGTCCTCCATGATGCTGCGCAGGCCGGATACCTTCGCCATTTTCGTGCCGCTCAGTGACAGTCCCATGTGTGCCCTCCTTGTCGGGTGGGGTGCGGCATGAAGGGGGCGGCCGGGGCGCCGCCCCCTTCGAGCCATCGGCTAGGCGGCGGTGGGCGCCTGCGCCAGGTGGGCGGATATCTCGGCCACCGTGGGGTTGCGGAAGAGCTCGTCCATGGGGACCTCGATGCCGATCTCCTGCTGGATGGCCGCCTGGACGCGGGTCATGATCAGCGAGTGGCCGCCGAGCTCGAAGAAGTCGTCGGTGTCGGAGAAGTCGTCGAGGTTGAGCTCACGCGCCCAGATCTGGTGGATCCGCTCGTTCAGCACGTCATGGTCCTTTCTGTACGGGAAAGCCGGGTCGGATGCTGTGGGTGGGGTACGAGCTAGGGTCTTTCGTTTGGATCAGGCTGGATCAGGGAGTGGCGTCTGGTGCCGTGCATCGCAAGGCGGAGGAGGGAGCCACTGCGGAGCATTGGC